>CAJWWK010000062.1 GCA_913048295.1 uncultured Dehalococcoidia bacterium | reverse complement strand
TCGATTGGCCGGGACGCGACGAAATACCTGATCGTTGTTTTGCTCGATTCAGATAATCAGACTTATGTCGCCACAATTACCGTGTTGTAACTACCTCTTGGGCAGTAGAACGCCTGAAGCGGAGAGTCTGCTTGTATTGCAGATCTCGTGAGACATCGCACTGGCTCGACCGTTCGGATGCGTCCCGATGCGATATGTGGGCCCTCCTACCCGCATCGGGATCTTGGGCTGGGATGGCGTCGTTGAATATTTGGTTCAGCGATCGCTTTTATTGGGTGCCGAGTTGAACTGGTCACCTGGTAATGATCCGGTTTGTTAGTTCGGATCGTTTGGGCCCGTTGCGTTTAACCGGTCGCGACTGAGTCACAGGGGCAAATCGCTATGGGCACGGGAACGGTGAAGGATTTTCGGATCTTTCACCTGGTAGGTCCGACGTGAATCGGAAGAGACATGCAGCGGATGAATTTTTTCTCCGGCATCCCGCTGGTGGTAAGGCGTCTACCGCTTAGAGGGTTACCTTGGTTGTGCACTGTGGGACTAGCCTCGTCTTTGGTGCACGTTTTCAGTTTCAGATGTTTGTGCGATCTTGTCTAGGAGCGGATGGCACGCGCGATGATTCCGATGGCCGGAAGCAACTCTATTAGGGAAACCACGGAATGACGGATAGCGTCGCGATCTCGATCCTTCGACCCTTTCAGCACTGAATCAGGTCAGCGTGAGCGGGTTCGAGGCAGCGATCTCGTCCTCCGCTCCATTCGCAAATCAAAAGGCCCCGGACAGTTGTCCGGGGCCTTTGTTTTTTCTTGCCGGGAGCTGAATCCGCACGTTACTGGCAATCTACTTACTCAGGTCCCTCCGGTAGGTCAGGTCCTGGGCGAACGCCTCCGAATCACTTATTGCCCCGATGAGGTCAGTCTGCCCCCTGCCCTTGACCGCCTGTTTCGTGCCGTCATGCGCGGGTTCGGTGTAACGGTCGAACCAATCCTGCAACTCAGTCCGCATCCCCTCGATCGCTCCCCGGAACGCCGGATTGCCGATTTCGTTCGATGTCTCGCCGGGATCCGCTACGAGATCGTAAAACTCGTTCGGGCCGTCTGGATACCGGTGGATGTACTTCGTCGAGCGGTTGCGGATCATGCGAGTGGGGCCGTATTCATCAAGCACAACGACAGGCCTGTTTGCACTCAACGGTTCGCCGTTCAATACTGGCACGAAACTGCGACCTGGAAGATCAATCGAATCTCTATTGCCCGTTTCCGCGCCGTTCGATGCGGCCGGGCCCGCGTAGTCGAGCAGCGTCGGCATCACGTCGTAGTGGCTCAGCAGATCGGTGTTGACCACTCCCTGGGGCACATGGCCGGGCCTCGACATTAGCGTCGGCACCTTCACCGCCGTGTCGAACATGTTTGGCGGGTACGTCCCGTTCCCCTTGCCCCAGATACCGTGGTGCCCCATGTTCATACCGTTGTCAGCAGTGAACACGATCAGCGTGTTCTCCCGCAGGCCGTTTCGTTCGAGCCAGTCGATCAGTCGGCCGATGTTTGCGTCCATCGCCGTTATGGCTGCGAAGTAGCCGCTCAGTATCGCCCGGCGCTCTTCCCCGGTGGCACCCACACTTCCCGAGGAGCCCTCCTTCGCCAGGTGGTTGGGATGAATCGGGTCCCAACGGACCGAGTCGAAGGCACAGTTCTCAAAGTAGTCGTCGTAAAGATCTTTTGGATGCTGGTCCCGGCCCCACGGCGCGTGGGGAGCGGTGTAGTGGACGTTGAGAGAGAAAGGATTTCCAGAACCGGATTGCGCTTCGAGGTGGCCAATTGCGTTATCTGTGATCACATCGCTGACGTAGCCGTCGGCTGTGTATTGCTCTGCCTCCTGACCGCTGGAAATGCTGGATGCAGGCGCCCGGAACATGGGTGCGCGGTAGTAGTCGCCCGAGCCAGTGGCGTGAACGTCCCAGAACGAAAATCCTGCCTGGGGCGCCGCCGAATCGCCCAGGTGCCACTTGCCGCTCAGGCCGCAATCGTACCTGTTCGCCGCAAGTATTTCGGTGTACGTCGTCCGACCTTCGAGATACTGAATCCGCTTCCCGTCGTCCGGCAGGTCGGCCGAGTTCCCGGCACGCAGGAAGTCCTGCACACCGTGCTGTGAAGGCATTTGCCCTGTCAGTATCGTGGCCCTCGCAGGAGAACACACAGGCGATGCGCAGAAGAAATTATCGAACCTGACCCCCGTGGCTGCCAGCTGGTCGAGATTAGGTGTTTTCAACTCCGGGGTTCCGGCGCAGTTCATCGCCCAGGGGCCCTGATCGTCACTCAGGATGAACAGGATGTTGGGTCGCTTGGGGTCGGTGCTGGCCACGGAATCTCCCGGGAACGCTAATTTACGTGAATCGTATGAATCGAGCCTTGCCCGAACGGCTGTTCACCGGAGCGAAATATCGATCGCGAGCATTCTAGCGGCCTGCCGGCCAGCTGAGGTCCTCGCCCTGCGCATGAAGTCACGCCTTCTGGCGGTTCGCTGCGATCCAGTCGTCGACCATCACGACCGTCTCGTCGACAACGTCCGATTGCATGCCGTGTTGCGCTGCTATCGTCTGCACAAGCCGGTCTACCCGCTCGATGTTCGGAGCACCGTTCGCCAGCGCCCTTGCCGCCGACGACGGGTTCACCAGGGAGAGCGCAGCATTGGCGTACTTTTCGAACGGCACGAGGTCGTCACGTTCTGCGCCCATCTTCACGCAGAGATCGACGACCCACTCGTAAACGGATTTTGTCGCTTCGAGATCGGAATGCACCGCCTCTTTGATCGGCCGCATGCCGTCCTTGCCGACACAGCGATAGTTCCCGGCCATCAACATGCTCCACTTGGCGAGCGGGGTGAAGACCGAATCGTGCACCCTGAGCTTCACCGGCAGTTCGACGCTTGCATCGCCGGTATCGAAGCGAATGGCCTGGATATCGTCTTCGAGTTGCCTGAGGATCGCGGTGTGGTCATCGGCATCGAACCGGGCAACCTTGAAGTTTGTCGGCAGCCCGACCTGCAGCAGGTTGATCTTCTCTTCGGGTGGCCTGAACGCCTGGGGGTCGGGACTGCAAAGGGTGATCAGGGCAGGGTCGAAACTGTCCCAGACACCCGGTTCGGTAAAACTATCCCGAATAGCATCGGCATCTATCGCTTTGATACGTTTCAAATAGGCCAGCGGGGGCATGTTCATGATCGACATGCACGGAACACCGGATGTGGCTACCCGGTTTAGCAGATCGCTTACTGCGGGTGCACCGTACTGGGGTTCCTGCATCGCCAGGCCCACCAGGTCGAAGTCTGCGGGGTCCACATCGCCCGGGCCGGCTGCCGACAGATCGCCCGGTGCATTTTGGGAATTGAGTTCAACAAGACCATCGACGCCCCGCGCCGGCATCCGCACGCGTGCACCTTCGGCGTTGATTAACTCGATTTCTTCGGGGAGGCAGACCAGTTTGACTGTGTGCCCGGCAAGTGCCAGTTTGACCCCCAGAAGTGATCCGTACGATGCACCGAGGATCAGGATTTTGTACGTAGTGCCCATGATTGCTCCCATTCAGCCCGAACCGTCGTTTGTTCAACTGGGGCGATAGTGTCAGACCGGAGTCGCAGCAAGTCAAATCCTGCAGGGGTGTCTTGGGCTAGATGTCGCTGGCAGTATCGAGACCTTACTTGATGTCGTTCAGCAGGCCCTCACAGTCTTCGATCTTGACCTCGCACATCATCACGAGGTTTCCAACGATCCCGTAAGCGCCGTAACTCTTCTTCGTTGCGCTTATTCCACCAACCGCGAACGGGGCGGGTTTTCCTTTGCCAATGGCAACATCGGCGGGACCTCTGCCTGAGTTGACGGCGATCTCGTGCGACGGGTATATCCAGATTTCCACATCTCGCTGGTCGTAGAAGCCGTACCAGACGCCAGTCGCATCGGGCAGGGTTTCTGAAGAGAGTTCCTTGGACTTTTTCCAGCCCGCCGCAACAACGTTGTCGAGGGTGAACAGACCGTCCGGCTGGAGCTTCAGGATCGGATCTTCTTCGGATTCGACTGTGCTGTTTACGGCCGCGGAGTCACTCGAACCGCAGCCCGCCAGCAAGGCAACTGTCATCAAGATGATGATCACCGTGATCGAGTTCGACAATATCTTGCGGTGGTTCATGGCGACCGCAGTATAGGGGAGGTTGCCCCAACAGCGCGTTTCGGGGATTACACCGCCGGTTCTGGATAGTTAGTCGTCGTTACGAACAGATACCCGGGCAGTCTCGACGCTCAATCCCGGCATCATCCGCGCCAGCTTCGAGCACCCTTCTGCCGTGATTTCCTTACATATTGTGGTCAGCTCGCTAACTACCGCCTTCAGACTGCCTGTGCTGGCAGCGGAACGAAGGCGCGAAATAGTGTTGTCAAATTCGGACTTGAAGAGAGTGATCATTTTTTGCCTCGTTAGGTCAAGATGCGGGTCATCTTCGTGCGATGCTGGTACTGCGTTGAGAGCGGCACTCAATATCGTGACAGATGGCCATTCTGTTCCTGCGTGACAGAACCGAGAATTACGCAGCAGCACTTTTTCCTGATAATCGCCCCACCGCCATCTTGCTTACCTGTAAATTGACCGAGAAACTGCCTCAGACGCATCTGGTTGAGAAGCTGTCACCATCGGTTAGGAACATAAGGAAATAAAAAACATGAGCAATGAACGAATCGGATTTGTTGGGCTCGGCATGATGGGGTTGCCGATGGCGAAAAACCTGGTGGAAGCGGGTTACACCGTAACCGTGTTCGACCTCGATGCAGGGGCCATCGAGGAGGCCCAGGGGTTCGGGGCCTCTCCGGCGTCCACAGGGGCCGAGGTAGCAGCGCAGTCCGACATCATCATCACCATGGTTCCCGATTCGCCGCACGTTGAGGCCGCCATCGCCGGAAACGGCGGGATCATCGAGGGCATTCGGCCCGAGTCGGTAGTGATCGAGATGAGCACGATTTTGCCTGAAACCGGAAAAAGGATGGCCGAACTGCTCGCTGAGAAAGGTGCCGACTTTGTCGACGCTCCGGTCACAGGGGGTGTTGCAGGTGCCGAGGCGGGCTCAATGTCGATCCTGGTTGGTGGTGATGCTGAGGCGTTCGAGCGAACTCTGCCCGTTTTGAGCATACTTGGCGGCGATATCACACACATGGGACCGGTCGGGGCCGGACACACCACAAAAATTGCGAATCAGTTGATCGGCGTCGCGACACTTGCAGGGCTGTCTGAGGCGTTTGTTCTGGCAAAAAAGTCAGGCCTGGACATGCAGACCTTCTATGACGCTGTAAAAAACGGTGCCGGGCGGTCGTGGGCACTGGAAACGCTTGGGCCAAAAATTCTCAAGGGTGATTTTTCACCGGGCTTCATGGTGAAGCACATGCAGAAAGATCTGCGACTCGCCGGTCAACTTGCGGACGATACCGGTACATCCATTCCAACGACATCGCTGATCGCGCAGCTTTACCATGCCGTTCAGGCCGAAAGCCCTGAAGCCATCAACCAGGGCCACCAGGCACTGATTCAGGCGATCGAAAAACTGTCGAACGCAGAGGCCAGGTCTTAGACACTCTAGTCGGTTGCATCAACCACTCTGATTACCTTCGGGTAGATGAGTTCGACCCATTCGGAGTACATCCGCCCGGATGGGTGGAGCCCGTCGGACGCAACCAGTTCCGGCTCGTCGGCGGCGCGTCGTGAAATTGCAATGATATCGATGAAACCTGTACCGGCTTTATCGGCCCGGTCGCGGACTGCGTTGTTGAACATGTCGATCTCCCCGGCAATCTCGGCGCGCGGCGCGGCTGCGGCGAACGGGGTCACCCCCAGTCGGGAATCGAAATGAGCAGCACCCGACCGGCATCGCCATCCGCGAACCCGATTGCCGTGTCGGTCAGCGAAGCCAATCCAGCTTCAAACTCCGTTAATGCTCCACCCCGAAACTGGTTGTTCACGCCAATCAGCAGTGTCACTACATCGAACGGACCCTCCAGGTCGGCGGCCACGATCGCGGCTGTGAGGTCGAAAGTGTCCCAGTCGGTGGCAGCTATCACTTTCGGTTTGGCGGCCGCCCGGCCCTGTATTCGCAGTTTCCGCACGAGTTGGGCCGGCCAGTTTTCGAGCTTTCCTACCCGTTCACCAACGGTGTACGAATCACCGAGGGCCAGTATCCAAATCAGTGCCACGGGGGCTGATGCGGTTTCTGCTGGCACATCTGCCGTTTGCACCTCACCCTCAACCGAGCAAGCCGCAGCGACGATCATTGTTGCCGCGACTAACAACCCTGACACCTGTCTAAATACAGGGGGGGGCCGATAAGACTCGTCGCCGTGTGAAGATGGGCAAAAAATCCCAGACCTGACGCTAAAGTGCGTCGACTTTCTTCGCCATCTCGATATCGGCTACCACCATGCCGCCCTCGTGGTGACTCCACCATGTGACAGTCACCCTCCCCCATTCGGTCACAAGCCGCGGGTGGTGGTCGGCCTCTTCGGCCAGATCGCCGATCCGGTTCGTGAAGCTGAGGGCCGTCTTGAAATCGTCGAACTGAAACTCCCTGTTCAGCCGACTCATCCCATCTTCGCTGATCTCCGACCAGCCTGGAACCTGTGGCATCAAGTCCGCAATTTCCGCAGCAGTTAACTTTGCCATGATCAACCTCGTTTCTTAGATCTGGTGAAAAGTAAGTGGTGGTCTTCTAAGTAGACGACACAATCGGCAGCACGATGTGTGACGGACGGTTGGCATCAGTAAATACGGTGTTCCGGGCGACCTGGCTTCCGGTGTGCCTGCCGATCGGCTCGCCCGTGTTCGGGTTCACATCGAAGCGCGGGAAATTGCTGGATGAAATATCGACCCGGATCCGGTGTCCTCGCGTGAACAGGTTCGATATCGGCGGTAGTTCGATCTGCAACTCGTAGACCGTACCGGGTTCCATGAGCATTTCTGCGTCGAAACCCTCTCGATATCTCGCCCGCAGGATCGAATCTGCCAGCGGCAAGTGAAATCCATCTGGATAGCCCTCGGTGGGCGGGTAGACATCGAGCAGTTTTGCGGTGAAATCGGTGTCTGTGGCGTCGGATGAGATCCACAGGTTGACCGCGATCGGGCCGGTCATCTCGATGTCACTCTCGAGTGGTTCCGTCTCGAACACGTTCACATCTGGCCGATCGGCGAGTAGCGCCGGCGGGGTACTTGCTCCGACGGTCGAATCCCGCTCAAGCTGGTGCAGCGGACCATCGGGGATCAGCGATTTCATCCGCGCCCGCTGGGGCACATATGCGGCGTCGATATCGGGTGGCAGAACCACCCATTCGTAGAAACCAGTCACGTTTCCGCTAACCGACGGCACCGGACTTTCGGGATTGTGTAGCCATGTCGTGGATGGATCTTCAGCATCAGGTTCCGCGAGTGCCAGGCCACCACCAGAACGCAGAAAGTAGGTCGTGTCAACTGCCCGCTTCAGCGGCCACTCGCGCTCGGTACGCCATTCGCCACCGTGAAAAATGCGGCCCGTACCAGCGGTTGCCCCGGTCCCACCACCCATCACGAAAATCCGCACCGGGTCGTCATCGTCAACTCCCGTATCTATATCTTTGAGCCAGCGGTCGAACCACCTGAACCGTTCACGATTCAGGATCACGTCGCCCCAGAACGCCGATTCGCCAAACTCGACCTCGCCGACGTGTGAGGCACCTTTTCCGCGCATCGAGACGTGGTTCCACGGTCCCAGGATCAGGCGTTGCGGGGTCGTGTTCTGTTTCGTCATATGGGCGAACTGCTCCGAAGCGTCTGCCGCAAACGGATCGTACCAGCCTGAACTGTAGACAGCCGGGATATCCGCCATGCGGTCGAAGTGCTGGGCATGGTCGAGAGACTCCTGCTGCCACCACTCGTTGTAGGCACCATCCCTGTAGTAGTGCATCAGGACTTTTTCCAGGTTCGGAACTACAGCAATCGGAGTTTCACCCTCCTTGAACGGCTGTTTCCACACTTCCTCGCTCAGCCGTTCGGCTCCCCGCTCAATCCGCTCGATAGCCGCCGGGTCGTCGGCTATTTCCTGGGAATCGTAGCCGTGAAGATAGAGCGCTCCGTACATGTGCAGGGCCATTGCCCCACCCTGTCGAACCTCCCACCTGAAGGCATTGGTCGGGGCCACGTCGACCCACAACGCCGCGAGGTGGGGTGGACGGTACAGCGATGCCATGTTCTGCACGATCCCGCCATGCGAGGCGCCTACCATGCCGACTTTCCCGTTGCTCCATGCCTGGTCTGCGGCCCACTCGATCGTGTCGTACCCATCCAGGCCTTCCTTCTGGTTGGCCGTGTGAAAATAATCGCCTGTACCTTCGGAAAGACCGCGTCCCCGAAGGTCCTGCAGCAACACCACGTAACCCCTCGGCACAAAGGCTTCCGCCACCGGTTTGATCCAGATGACCGGATTCGACTTATCGTACGAAGTCCTGCCCAGAATGACCGGGAACTGACCCGGCAACGGGATGCCGTTTGTATCGGCCGGGCGGTAGATATCTGTGGCCAACCGGACACCGTCCCGCATCGGGACCATCACGTTTTGCGATATGACAATTCCGTAGTTCGATCCAGAGCCGCTTGCCATCAGGTGTTCGCCAGTTTCGTATTGTGGATTTTCTGAGGGGAACTATGTCGGTTTACGGCGCGAAATGGAAGGGGTTGGTGCTTTTCGCGGGCCTGAGTCTACGGGGTTACCCGACTGTGTGAACGCTCGGAGCAGGTCTCGGTCCTCTCGAAACGTCTGAAGATCTGCGCGGGTTCCACAATATCGCTGTAACCTTCCGTTCAAAAGGCCGTCGGGCCGAACCTGTGCCTCGCTCGTCTGCATAAGTCTCGCCCCGAAAATTTCGATAACGTGGAGTTCCCGATGGAATTGGATAGGCAACAACTTGAAGAAATGTATCGTCGAATGTGCCGCATCCGGTACTTCGAAGAGGCGGTGATCAAGATCCATTCGTCCGGCGAATTGATTGGACCCGCACACCCTTATATTGGCGAGGAAGCTGTCGCGGTAGGGGTTTGTGCGGCACTTCGCGATGACGACAGGATCGCCGGAAACCACCGTTCGCACGGGCACCCGATCGCCAAGGGTGGCGACGTGAAGCGCGCCATGGCCGAAATCCTGGGTAAGGTCGATGGTTTTTGCAAGGGCAAAGGCGGTTCTATGCACCTTGCCGACTTCTCAATTGGCATCCTCGGTGAATCGGGAATTGTCGCGTCGTCTGTCCCCATCGCGACCGGCGCAGCCCTGGCATCCAAGCTGGGCAAGAAGGATTTCATTTCAGTCGTCTTCTTCGGCGATGGAGCCTCGAATCAGGGTGCCTGCCATGAATCCATGAACATGGCGGCGCTCTGGGACCTCCCGGTGATCTTCGTTTGTGAGAACAACGGATACGCAATCACCACGTCGTACAGGAACTCGGTGTCGGTCGACCACGTGAGCGACCGGGCCAGCGCATATGGCATGCCCGGGGTGCTTGTCGATGGGCAGGACGCCATCGCAGTGTGGGAAGCCACGAACGAAGCTGTGGTCCGTGCGAGGGCCGGCGAAGGTCCCACGTTGATCGAGGCGATGACATATCGGTTCGAGGAACATTCGCTCGGTCTCGACCGCATCGTTAAATCGCAATATCGCACGCAGGAAGAAGTCGACGAGGCGAAGATGCGGGACCCGCTCGATATCCACCGGGCCGCGATTATCAGCCATGGCTTCACAACCGATGCCGAATGCGACGAAATTGAGGCCACCGTGAAATCCGAAATCGACGAAGCCGTTGAATTCGCCCGCAACAGTCCGTTCCCCGAGCCCGGCGATCTCTATGACGACATGTGGGCGACGCCCGTTTAGCAAGGATTCGCACAAACCACGAATTATCAGCAGGCAGAAACGAATAATCAATGGCAATGAAAACCTACATCCAGGCAATCGCTGAAGCCACCGTCGAAGAGATGGAACGCGACGAGACCGTGTTCACGATGGGCGAAGATCTACGCCAGTCGGTCTACGGCGCGACCGCGGGCCTGGTGGACCGGTTTGGCGAGGACCGCGTAATCGACACTCCCCTTTCCGAGAACGGTTTCTTCGGAGCTGCGCTGGGGGCGTCGTTGTGTGGAATGCGGCCGATCGTCGAAACTGTAACCAGCTTTCTGTGGGTCGGTATGGACCAGTTGATTTCGCAGGCTTCGAAGATGCGTTACATGTTCGGGGGGCAGGCCGAGCTACCGGTCACCTTCAGAATCAGGATGTTCTACGCACGCGGCGCTGCCGCCCACCACTCAGACCGAAACTACCCGATATTCATGAACACACCGGGGCTGAAAATCATCTGCCCAACGAATGCTTACGACGCGAAAGGATTGATGAAAACAGCGGTTCGCGACAACGACGTGTGCATGCTTTTTGAAGACGGCATCGCGATTAGCTCTCGTGCCGAGGTGCCCGATAACGAAGACCTGCCAGGAGGTGAACTCCTGGTGCCGTTCGGAGTAGCGAACACGGTGCGGGCGGGTTCCGATGTGACCGTCGTTGGCATTGCAGGAGGTGTCCAGCATGCGCTCGATGCCGCAAAAGTCCTCGAAGCTGAGGGCGTGTCGCTGGAGGTAATCGACCCCCGTACGCTGGTCCCGCTGGATATCGAGACGATCCTTAATTCGGTCGAACGAACGGGTCGTTTGGTGGTCGTCGACCCGGCCCACAAGATGTGCTCGGCCGCCTCGCAAATTGCCGCCAGTGTGGCCCAGGAAGGCTTCTGGTCGCTGCAGGCACCAATTCAGGTCGTGGCATCCGAACAGGTTAACGTGCCCTATTCGCCGGCACTTGAACCGCTGATCTACCCGACTCCCGAGAAGGTCGTGGCTGCAGTTCGCACCGTACTGGACTAAGCGGTGCGGGTGCCACCACGCTGTTCATTCCGACTGTGTCGTGCGATGGTCGCTTCATCGAAAAGGGGTAATCTACGTGGCTCGACCCCGACCTGTTGACGACGACCCACTACTACAGCGGGAGCGGTCGCTGGTTCTTTATCGAGATTCAGGCCGAAGGCATGCAACTGGCTATCGCCGACAGGAGCGGGAGTTGCCCGGTATCGATGCCGGCGGGAGCAACTGTTTACTATCGATAGGGCGCTATCTGGCCTGAAGTGCAAGAAGAATCGGGAATCACCATCCGGTTCGCTCCGGCCCGGTCACGTGCCGCGGGCCAGACGCAAACTCAAACCCGAACTCGATATTTACACAGCGTGTAACATCTGCGCACGGACGACAGTCCCTTACGGGAGAGGGCGATGAAGTTCAAACTGCGAATACTGACAATTTGGTTGTGGTCCTTCGCCATATTTGCGGCACTGGCACCGGTGTGCGTTCTTGCCGGTGGCGACACGAAAACAATCACAGATTCGGTTGTGTTGGGTGAAGGTGCGCTTATTGAAGTCGTTGGCGAAAACGCCGAAGTGCGTGTCCATTCCGTTGCATCGGGTTCGATTGAGTATTCAGTCACGATGAACAACGAAGAGTATGTAGATTTTTACCAGCAAACGCTTTACGGCAACCCGGCTACGCACTTCATCATCTCAGCCACCACCAGTACGGGAGGCGCTGCCACGGCTAATTCCGTGATCGAGATCGGCATCCCTGCTGGAGTCGAGTTGAAAGTCCAAACGACAAACCGACCGATCGTTGTCGATGGCGTATCAGTCACATTGGCCACGCTTTCGACTTCCGACGGGAAAATCACGGTCACGAATTCGTCAGGAGATTTCGAGTTGAACACTACGAATTCCGAGGTGACGGTGCAGGCGGTCGATGGACCTGTGAATATCGCCACGACGAACGCTCACGTCTGGTTCGAGGGTGTGATCGACGAGGGTTCGAATTCGATATCGACCACATACGGCGATATCGCGGTGCGGCTCGGTGATAATTCCAACGTAAGTGTCAACGGAAGCACTCACAACGGTGACGTCACGATCAACGGTGCGGGCGATGACGACGGGATAGTGAGGCAGGGCGATACGGCATCGGTTTCATACCGGATTGACGAAGGGACCGCTACTCTGAATATTACGAACGGTCCCGGGGCGATTCACATCAACCCCGACATCATCGCCGTGTTCGATGGGGACAGCTAACATCGGGTCCGAATTCACGGAGAATATGCCTGAAGAGTTGGCGAATATTCTCGCTAAGAGCTTCTACATTCGTACGACGCTCACCCGAAAAAACGGCACCCCCCGCACGATCGAGACCACGTTTGTGTGGTCAAGCGGCTCCGACAAGATCGTTCTTTCCGGCTATCCGGGTAAGCGCGACTGGGTCGCAAGCATGTCCAGGAACTCCACAGTGACCGTCCATACGGTCGAGTTCGAGCCTTGGTTCGACATTCCGGCAGAGGCCCGTGTAATCAGAGACCTTGACGAAAAGCTTCCCCGGCTGATTGCGTTCATCGAGAACTGGGCGCTACGGCCGGGCTTTCCCCGCACCCGGTTCAATCTGCTGCTCGGTGCGGTGAAGATAAATCGTACCCTGCGGCTCCCGTGGTGGGGTCCGTTCATCATTGCAAAGAGAATTTTCAGGGGCATGCCGTGCGTCGAGATCACGCTTACTGGCAGGCCGGTCGTGCGGGCTGAAAAAGGCCCACCAGCACTTTCCGAACCGCGGGACGACCGACCGTTTTAGTTTTCGGGTTCCGGATCGGGTTTGGGTTCTCGTTCCGGCAGGTAACCGTTGCCGGCCCCTTCGGCGATCTTGCGGACCTCGGGCCCGAAACTATCGGAACCGGCCATCCAGTAGAGATAGTTCGGGTCGCTGGTGACCACTTCGGCGAGTCGTTCGCCGCGGTGTCGACCAAAGTTCACGAGTGCTTCACCCTCGTCGCTCCAGATGAACTTGCCGTCGGGGTCGATCGCGCTCTCACCGATTCCTTTCGCCCAGGCTGCGATTTCGTTGGGTTCGGTGGGGACTTGCGATGAGCTCTGCAACTCGCCGAGAAGAATCGCGTAGATGTTGCGGGCACCCTGGGCTTCATCGTCGGTATCGGGGAGTTTTCCACCGACGAAGCGGGTGTAGGCCGATCTAAGGTTGCGGGGTTCCAGGCGGTGAAACACTGTCATAGCGTCGATCACTGCCCGGCCCTCAACTACGAAATCGACATCGTTCCGCTCGAATTCGGCAAGTAGCAGCGGCAGTCCAAACCGTTCGATGCCGAAACCGGCCAGATCGCAGCCTTCAAGATGATCGGCGAGCGCACGGGCGTATGCGCGGAACACTGGCTTATCCATCACGTCGAGGTCGGATATTCCGTGGACCTGCGTCGCGCCGGGAGGTATGGGAGTCCCGGGATTCACGGTCACCGATTTGACGTGCTCGGTCCCGTCGGGGTCGATTCGCAATACCGACAACTTCACGATGCGGGCGCTGTCGGGGTCAAGACCGGTCGATTGGATGTCCAGGAATGCCAGTGGTCGCGACAGTTCCAGCGTTCTTTCCATAGTGTTGCTTGCTGCGTCTTGTTCTTGCATGCTTGCCGTCAATGGCTGCTGTTGTGGTTGGTGCGAGTGCCCGGAGGCTAGCATGATCTCGACGATTCAACGAACGAAGTAGCCACGGCCGGGGTGGGAATTTGTGCCGATTCGCCGATAACATAGTGAGCCCGCAGTCCGCATCGGACGCCAAACCGCACGGTTGGCGCTGATAGCCGGGCACCCCTGAGCCGGAGTGGCGGAATGGCAGACGCGAAGGTCTCAAAAACCTTTGACCTTAACGGTCGTGTGGGTTCGACTCCCACCTTCGGCACCACGATTCCTAGTTCAACATATGGGTTTTGAGCAGTAATCCATCTTTCTCAGCCTAAGGATATTGATGAATTGACAGTGGATTTGACAGTAACTGGAATCAATAATTGGTCCTTGGGCTACCACCGACTGGGCGCTTAAACAGAAAGAATGTAATTCTTGAACGTATTAAGAAGGAGGCAATAACGTGGGTTCTGAGACTGCGGTTATCTAAAGATCAGACTCTGACCGTTTCTTTTCGCTCTCTTTTTCGATTTCCGCCATTATTGATCTGAATTCATCGGATTCCTTTGATTTGGTATCAATTGAGGTGGAATACTCCAGCATTGCTGCCATCTCGTCACTTGTGGTTTCATAATCTTTAATCTGAGTTACCACGTCAGATATTTCTGTCTCCATCTCTTCAAGGTCAATGTCCACTCCTAGGACTCCTCCACCACCAACTTCCCCAATTATTCCTGCATCTTCTTTGAGACCAATAGCATCGTTTATCTGATTTACAGCTCTTTGAGTAAGCTGTAGGTGACGCTCAAATCTAACCTTTTGTTTTTGCTGCTCTTCTATGTGCCTGCCAGCCGCTTCTTTTTCGGCCTTACTGACTCCAGGCTCGATGGCTGCCTGCATGTAACCGTTAATTCTACTTTCAGCTTGCTTGATGACATTGTCAATCTTCTGTCTCTGGATCTCCCATTTTGTTCTTCTATCCTTTAGGTCCTTGATC
>CAJWWK010000061.1 GCA_913048295.1 uncultured Dehalococcoidia bacterium | reverse complement strand
CCCTCGGGGAACCATACCCATGCCCCCGGACCATATGTGCCCTTGTGGGTCCGAAAATTTCCTTCGAGGACGAATATCCTGTGGCCACAGGGATGCGTATGCTCGGGATTCACGATGACTTTTGGATAGCGGATCATCCTGATCTCGGCTCCGTTATTTGGATCTTTCCGGAGTATCAGCCGCCCGAGGTCAACGCCAAGTTTCGGGTTGAAACTCTTGTCCCATTCGACGGCTTTCGTGTCGATCACCGTGTACTGCTCTACGTCTGAATTCATGTTGCTCACCGGTGTGATTACCTCTGGCTGTGGCCGTTGTTGTGGTTCATGAAATTATTCCTTCTCCCCGGGAGGAAGATTAGGTTGAGGGGGAATGCTTTTGACGATCAGGGCTCATAGTGCCTTCCAGTAGCGCCGACCTTCCCAGCGGATAATCGCGCCCCATCCCGGATAGCTGAAGTGGCTGCCAATTACCAGTGCCCCCTCCCGCTCGGCCCTATCGAGTATGTCGCGTCGGGCTGTAATGCCCATCGGGCCGTCCAAGTCCGGGGAGTAGTGAAAATCAGTTTCCGTTGCCTGCATGGGCGAGCCGAGTATGTCACCCACCAGTAGTGCGCGTTCGTTCCTTGAGGCAATGAGCAGGCTCATGTGGCCGGGGGTCGGGAACGCCGTAACGCCGGGTGCTAGCTCTGTTTCACCGTCCATGAGGTCGAGCGCATCCGTAGTGAAGTGTTTCCAGTCGGCCTCGTGAACACGGTATCGAGCTTTCGGAAAACTGAGCGGGCGGTCCGGAAGATCCTCTCGAAGGTTCGAGCCGACGTGGTCGCCGTGCAGGTGGGTGAGAAATACATCGGTGATCGAATCGAGGCCTATTCCGTTCATCTTAAAGTCGGCTATCAATTCGCCGGGCGCGGGATATCCGAGCATCTCGCCGTGTGGGCCGTACCCGGTATCGGCGAGGATGCGCTTGTGGCCGGACGTAAAGACGAACGAGCCCAGGTTGTTGCGAAAAAACTGGCCTTCGAAATACTCGGGGGAACTGTCGTAAAACGGTTCCCAGGCTTCGATTGGCGTATCGGAGCACTTGTCGAGCGCTCTACCAGGAGATGTTGAAGTAAACAAAAAATCCCCCGGCCTGCGCCGAGGGATTTCATAATGTCTTTTATTGGCGATCCCGATCAGATTTGAACTGACGATCTCCTCCTTGACAGGGAGGCGTGTTAAACCACTACACCACGGGACCGCACGGCGAAACTAATCGCCTCTATTGAGAGTACGGCGGGTAAGTATTGCCAGTCAACAGTGCAAAAACGGCCGCCCGCCAATTCGTTCGCACCTAGTTGTAGTTGCAGCCGATGCCCTTGTAACCGATTTCGACCTCGCCCAGAGCCGTCACCATGACCGGAGTAATCTTGTCGCCGCCTGACAGCCTTTCGACCTCAACCCACTTGCCGGGCTCTTTTGACACGTCGACCTCGCGAAACGGAACACCGTCTTTTATCAGGTCTTCCTTCAACAGGTCGCAATAACCGCAGGTCGGGTGGGTGTAGACAATTGCGACGCCGTCGGCAGCTGGTGGTTCGGTAATGGGCATTCGTGTTCCTGTGCTAAAAAGAGCTTTTCGTGATCGACGCCAGGCTGGCGAGCGATCGGTGATTTGTTTCGTATTCGTTGATAAGACGCGATTGGCACACCCGGAGATACAAAAGGCGCGCTCAGGCAATCTACATCTCGACGGATTTCTCGCCTGAAAGGTATCCCTCCGGGTCCTTTTCAAACGCAACCCTGCAGCCCGGGCCGCAGAAATAGTAAACCTCTCCGTTGTGCGTCGATACGCCGCCGCCTGGATTCGAGGTATCGACGCTCATGACGCAGACCGGGTCGGTTGCGGTTTCGGCCTTGCTGCTGAGAAATGGAATCTTCATCGTTCTTGTCCTTTGCTGGCTGGTTATCTCGTTGGGTTGTCGAACACTTCGAATGTCCGTACGCACGTGTGCGCACGGATACGCCCGACATTTCAAGTCATCTGATCTGCCGTTTGCTGCCGGATACCAATTTCCGGGGTGGTCGGCGGTCGAGTTGCCCTGCGCCTCCGAACACCCCTGCCGAGCCTTAGCGAGTTGGTAACGACCGTTACCGAGCTCACTGCCATGGCGGCCGCAGCGACGATCGGGTTCAGGAATCCGAATTGACCGATTATCGGCTGCAGGAAACCGGGCACCATGCCATCGCTGAATATCGGATACAGGACCCCGGCGGCGATGGGTATCAGCAGAACGTTGTAGAAGAAGGCCCAGAACAGGTTTTGCTTAATCGTGCGCATCGTGCTGCGACTGAGGTCGATCAGCTCGGCAACCATGGCCGGATCCCCCGAAGTTATCGTCACATCTGCGGCTTCGATGGCTATATCGGTGCCACTGCCAATGGCTATCCCAACATCGGCCGTTGCGAGCGCCGGGGCGTCGTTAATCCCGTCCCCCACCATTGCTACGGTTCCACCTGCGTTTCGAAGCCGGGAGATCTCGGTCGATTTGCCATCGGGCAGCACTTCGGCAATGACCTCGGTGATACCAATTTCAGCAGCGACCTTGTCGGCCGTCCGGCGGTTGTCACCCGTAAGCATTACGGTATGGACTCCCCGGGCCTTCAGAGTCGTGATCGCACCGCGGGCTTCAGGTCGGATTCTGTCGGACACGCCTATCAGGCCGATAGCTGCACCGTCCTTTGCAACCGCCAACACCGTCTCGCCTTTTTCAGCGAGCCTCAATCCCGCTTCGGTGAACTCATAGGAGGCGTCGGTGTTTTCGCTGATGAATGACGGGCTGCCCACAAGAATGGTCGAACCACCAACAACCGCCGAGATACCACGTCCCGGAGTCGCCGCGATATCGGAAGCTTCTGATATTTCAACTCCACGCGCCTTCGCTTCAGCAAGCACGGCTGTTGCAAGCGGGTGCTCGGACGCCGATTCGGCTGCGGCTGCGAATCGGATCAACTCGGCTTCGGTCACCCCGAACACCCGCACCCCGGTTATCGCCGGCTTCCCTTCGGTGAGGGTGCCGGTCTTGTCGAACACAACGGTGTCCACCCTGTGAGCACGTTCAAGTGCATCCGCATTTCTGATGAGCACGCCGTTCGACGCCCCGCGGCCCATTCCAACCATGATCGCGGTCGGCGTGGCAAGGCCAAGCGCGCACGGGCACGCGATCACGAGCACCGCAACCGTCATGAGCAGTGCGTTAATCATCGCCGGTTCGGGTGCCAGGAACGACCAGACGGCGAAGACCAATACCGCGATGACCAGCACGGCCGGCACGAACCGCGCCGTCACCCTGTCGACCAGGTGCTCAATCGGGGCACGTGACGACTGCGCCTGCTGGACCATCCTCACGATTCCCGCAAGGATCGTCTCACGTCCGACAGCCGATGCGATAAACCGGACCGCGCCGGTGCCATTTACGGTCCCGGTAAACAGCCCATCGCCCGGTTGTTTTTCGATCGGGACCGGCTCACCCGTAAGCATCGATTCGTCGACCGTGGTCGTGCCTTCCGATATTTCACCATCCACCGGCACACGCTCGCCGGGGCGGAGGACGATTACGTCGCCCGATTCAACATCGGCGAGATCGACTTCAACTGGCGAACCGCCCTTGATCACCATCGCGCTCGTCGGCTGTAGGCCGATCAACTTCTTGATGGCGTCCGATGTCCTGCCCCGCGCCCTGCCCTCGAGCCACCGACCCAGCAGGATCAGTCCGACGATCGCGGTAGAAACGTCGAAGTAAGTGCCCGTCGCGTGGCTTCCGCCAACATCGCCCCCTGAAAAAGCCAGGGAATCTTCGAACACTGGGCGAAGGACCGTCACTGCCAGGCTGTAGAAGTAGGCAGTCGACGTGCCGATCGCCACAAGCGTGTTCATGTTGGAAGCACGGAGTCGGGCGGCACTCCAGGCCGAACGGTAGAAACGCGAACCTGCCCAGAACTGCACCGGGGTTGCAAGGACCAGGAAAAACACGTTGGCAGCGGTAGGAGAAATTCCTGAAAACACCTCGACCGCCGCGTAGTTCATAGCGATCATCACCACCGCGGCGACCATCAGGCTGATCACCATCATGTCGCGCGTGGTCTTCAGCTCGGCATCGCGGATGGCTTTATCGCCATCGGCAAAGATCGAGGTGTCTTCGTCAGCAAATCCGCGGATCGAGTAACCGGCCCCCGAGACTGCGGCCCTGAGCGCGGGCTTGGTTACAGCGTCAGTCCCGGTCGCAGATTCGGGTGCGAACTCGACGGTCGCGGTCTCGGTGCCAATGCTCACCTGCGCATCGATTACACCCGGCATATCGCGCAGTGCGCTGCCAACATGATGGACACAGGCGGCACACGTCATTCCGCCGACACTGAACGTCAGTGTCAACAGCTCCTGCTTCGCCGATTCTTCTGTCGCGGTCGTTTCGGGGAAGTTAGCGGTCTGCAATTTCGTAAAGCTCCACCAGTTCACTTAATATCTGTTCTTCGCGGCCGTCTTTCACCCCCTCGACAACGCAGGCACGCAGGTGGCCGTCGATCAGGTGCGATTCAAGTTTCTGAATAGCACGCCGCACCGCGAATGTCTGGCGGAGGATGTCGACGCAGTAGCGGTCTTCATCGACCATCTTCTTGACGCCATCCAGATGCCCCCCAATGTAGTTGAGGCGTTTTATCGCATCGGCCCTGGTTTCGGCTTTGTCGGTTTCGTGATCGTGATGTTCGTGTGCCCTGTTCATATCGTCAGCCATTCCATCAAGAGTAATTGGAAATATCCGTCGCGAATAATGCGGCTCTAATCCATTGTATACCCCCACCGGGGGGGTTAGGGTACAAGCATTAGATATGTGGCGGGCTGATTAAGATTCAGGAGGCTCGATGGGATCGAAATATGTCAGGGTCTGGCTACTGGCTGCATCGGGGCTAGTAATCGCAGTTCTGCTGGGCGCGTGCAGCGGCGGCGATAGCGACTCCAGTAAGTTTCCAATTGATCTGACCGGTAGCCGCGTCGCCGCGGGCGAAGAAATCTACGCACAGAACTGTGCATCGTGCCACGGCCCGGTGCAAGGTCCTGTTGTGCTGGCGGCGGCGCCGGTACATGGTGATGCGGGCCACACCTGGCACCACCCGGACCGTCTGCTTCATCAGTGGGTTCTCGATCGCCCACCGCTTGCCACGGTCATGCCGGCGTTCAGGGGCGTCCTCTCCGACGAACAGGTGCTCGAAGTGCTCGCCTACATCAAAAGCACGTGGCTTCCCGAGGTACAGGAACGCCAGGACCTGGGCTCAAGGCAGTACGAGGCCCAGGTCATCGAAGACGGGACCGAATGACGGCGAAGTACCTGCGGGCGCCGCGACTGGTGCAGCAATACTGGCCCGGGCAGGAGGCGCCATGTGTCCGCCCGGAATCGTGGACCCCGTGATAAACGGACCGCGCAGATCCGGCATTTCAAACTGGCGTACACGTTCTCGCCAGCCCATTTCCGTCTCCCGTAGCGACAGCACCCGAGCGGCCAACTGTGCGATATTGCTCTCATACCGCTCCCACTGCCTCGCGATATACATCGCTATCACGAGAAGAAGAGCGCCAGCCAACGCGTCGAGAATGTAGTGGTTGGCGGTTGCAATAATCGCCACGAACATCAGCAACTGAAAACTGAATCCGGCGATGATTACCCGGCGCCCCCCGAACCTGAATGCGGCGACCATAACGAGCAGCGCCCAGGCGTAGTGGAGGCTGGGCATTGCCGCGAATCGGTTGTAGCTAATCGCCGAGTTGGAGTTGGGTGCGGCAGGGTCGAGCCCGAGAAGAGTAACGGTGTCGGTCATGCCGAGTCCGGGCATAAACCTGGGCGGGGCAAGCGGATAGACCGCGAAAACAACCGCTCCCAGTATCATCGTTAGCATAAACGTACGGCGCAGTTGAACGTAAGCAACCCGGGTTTTTATGAACAGGACCACGGCCGTACCGGCCAGTCCCAGCCACATCCCAACGGCGTATAAATAGGTCAATGCTATGAGCAACCCCAGGGAGAGCCGCGCGATGATTTGCTGAACGAATGACTCGTGGTTGAGGGCGAGCGCACTCTCAAGCCGAATCACGCCCCAGCCATTGGAAACTGCCTTGAGCACCGGCGAAGGGTCGGTCAAGTTCTTTGCGAGCGCGAACGTGAGGTACGCAACCCCCACAATCGCCAGCTCTCTTGAAACCGTACGAAACACCGAACTGTCACCCCCGTTCAGGTCGGTTCTACCTTTTCAGGGAGCTATCTGATCGGTTGAGTGTGGTTATTTCTTGTAATTCTCGCCCGTTAGTGAAGTGATTTCAAGTGTGACGGGTGTTTTGGCACTTCAAAATCTACGAATGAGCAGGGTCGCGACAGTCGTGAATCGAGGGTTTAGCGTGCGAATCGCCGTAAAGGTGGTTCGGGCCGATCAAATGCATCTGAATACCAGTTGACAGCGTATTTGAGTTAGAACTAAAATTCTAGGCTGTCAGAGAATGGTTCATCTCTTTAACGTCTCGCCCTGGTTCATTTTTTCATTCCCCAACCCACCGGAAGCACGCGCGGCAAGTTCGCTAGCATGCTTGCGGTCTTCGCGCGTTTGAATTCGGCCCCAACGCGTGTTGCCCATCCCTAGCACTCCAGGAGTGTGAGTATGGTCATTGCTGATCGCAGACTAGCCCCGTCCGAGCAGTCCGATTACAAGACGTTTAACAGCATCCGGAACACTGTGGATGTTCCGAACCTGGTACAAGTTCAAGTCAATTCTTTCGATTGGCTCAAGACCGATGGGTTGAAAGACCTGTTTGACGAGATTTCCCCGATTGAGGACTTCTCCGGCGGTCGGTTCGACCTGCGTTTTTTGAATCACGAAATTCGCAAGCCAAAGCACACCGAGCGAGAATGCCGCAAGCGAGAGATCACTTACTCCGCTCCCCTCTACGTAACGGTGCAGCTCGTCATCAAGGAAACTGGCGAAGTCAAGGAACAGGTCCTGTTCTTTGGCGACGTACCGATGATGACCCAAAACGGCACGTTCGTAATCAACGGTGCTGAGCGGGTTGTCGTATCTCAGCTCGTACGGTCGCCCGGTGCATATTTCACAACCAAGGCCGATCCCACGACCGGTCGAATGCTTTGCAGCGCAAAGTTGATTCCCTATCGTGGTGCATGGGTAGAACTCGAAACCAGCAACAAGGACCTGCTCTCGGTAAAGGTCGACCGCAAACGCAAGGCTCCGATTTCCACACTGCTGCGCGCTCTCGGATTCACCACGGACAAAGAAATTCTTGGTTTAGTGGCCGACGTGGACGAGGACCCGCTGCACCGATACATGGAAGCGACGCTTGCGAAAGATACCGCAGCGACTACTGAGGAAGAAGCTCTGCTTGAGTTTTATCGTCGGCTGCGACCTGGTGAGCCGCCCAGCGTGGAAAATGCACGCGATCTGATCGACAACCTGTTCTTTAACGAACGGAAATACGACCTCGGGCGCGTCGGTCGTTACAAGCTGAACCGAAGGCTCGGGCTCAAGGAAAAGACCCGGACCCTCACGAAACGCGATTTCGTCGAACTCGTCCGACGCATGATCACTATCAATAACGGCCGCGCCGGCAACGACGATATCGACCACCTAGGCAACCGCCGTGTGCGTGCCGTTGGTGAATTGATTCAGAACCAGTTGCGGGTTGGTCTTTTGCGGATGGAGCGCGTTGTAAAAGAACGCATGACCACGCAGATGGACCCGACGACCACAACTCCCGCCGCGCTGATCAACATCAGGCCTGTAGTTGCTGCGGTGCGCGAGTTCTTCGGTGGTTCGCAGTTGTCACAGTTCATGGACCAGACCAACCCCCTGGCGGAACTGACACACAAGCGGCGGCTATCGGCACTTGGCCCCGGAGGTCTTTCCCGTGAACGCGCCGGGTTCGATGTCCGCGACGTGCACGCCTCCCACTACGGGCGCATCTGCCCGATCGAAACGCCGGAAGGGCCCAACATCGGACTGCTGGGTTCCCTTGCGACTTACGCGCGGCTCAACGATTACGGATTTATCGAAACTCCGTACCGGAAGATTCTCCGAACGATGGCGAGCGACAACCCCGATATCCAGGGTCGCACCCCGCTCGAAGACATCGTCGACGACAAGGGAAAAGTAGTCGCCGAGAGTGGCAAGCCGATCACAATTCCGATTGCCGAGCAGGTAAACCTGCTCAAAGCGCGCGATGTGAAAGTTCTGCCTTTTGTTACCAACAAAGAGGCAGACCGTGAATATCTCTCGGCCGATGACGAAGAGCAGAGCACGATTGGCCAGGCCACCACTCCGATGGACGCCAAGGGACAGATTACTACTGACCTCGTCGAAGTCCGTATAGGTGGTAGTGAGGCGTACTCTTACGTTCATCCGGACGAAGTCCAGTTTATGGACGTTTCGCCAATGCAAATCGTGAGTGTTTCAACGGCGCTGATTCCGTTCCTCGAGCACGACGATGCTAACCGGGCCCTGATGGGTTCGAACATGCAACGCCAGGCCGTCCCGCTGATCCGCCCGCAGGCACCCCTCGTGGGAACCGGTATGGAACGGCGGGTTGCAAGCGATTCAGGTCAGGTTGTGATTTCACAGGCCGATGGCATCGTTTCGGAATCGACCAGCGATTCCGTAAAAGTGGTCGGCGAAAACGGTGACCAGCAAGAGTACCCGCTTACGAAATTCGTGCGTTCCAACCAGGGCACGTCGATCAACCAGCACCCCATCGTCTACAAGGGCGACAGGGTCGTTGCCGGGTCGCCACTTGCCGATAGTTCATCGACCGATAACGGCGAGCTCGCACTGGGCCAGAATCTTCTCGTTGGCTTCATGATGTTCGACGGGTACAACTATGAAGACGCGATCATCCTGAACGAAGACCTCGTAATGGACGACCGATACACCTCGATCCACATCGAAAAGCACGAGGTCGAAGCACGCGAGACAAAGCTCGGCCCGGAAGAAATCACCAGGGACATTCCAAACGTAGGTGAAGAGAGTCTGCGCGACCTCGACGAAGAAGGAATCGTCAGGATCGGCGCATGGGTTGCCGCCGGCGACATCCTAGTCGGGAAGATCACCCCGAAGGGTGAAACCGAATTGACCGCCGAAGAGAAACTCTTGCGAGCGATTTTCGGTGAGAAGGCGCGTGACGTAAAAGACACCAGCCTGCGCGTTCCACACGGTCAACACGGCAAGGTTATCGACGTCCGCATTCTGACGAAGGAAAACGGCGACGATATGTCACCCGGCGTCACCAAGACCGTCAGGGTTTGGGTCGCCCACACAAGGAAGATCAACGAGGGTGACAAGATGGCCGGACGGCACGGCAATAAAGGTGTTGTCGCAAAGATTCTGCCCCGCGAAGACATGCCGTTCCTCGCGGACGGTACACCGCTCGACATTCTCTTGAACCCAATTGGCGTGCCTTCCCGGATGAACCTGGGTCAACTGCTCGAAACCCACCTGGGCTGGGCCGCACACACCCTGGGATTCCACGCAAGGACTCCAGTGTTCGACGGCGCCAAAGACAGCGTTGTTGAAGACCAGCTTGGACGTGCCTGGTTCGTCAGTCAATCGAACAGCAAAGACCACCGCGACCTCGATTCCGAAGACATTGACTGGCCAAAGGTCGATGCGTATCTCGAAGAACGGGGTTTTGACCGGGACCGGCTCTGGAGCGACGCACCTTCGAACCGTGGCGTGGCAAGAGAAGCCTGCCTTCGGATCTGGCTGAAGGAAGTCGCCGGGCTTGAGACGAAAGGCCTGAAGCCTTCGGAGCTGATGCAAGAATCTCTGAAATTCGCGCGGGAAAAGAACCTCTCAGCTCCGATTTTCGGTAAGCAAATTGTTTATGACGGACGGACCGGAATCACATACGACCAGCCGATCACCGTCGGTAACGTCTACATGCTCAAACTCATTCACCTCGTGGAAGACAAGATCCACGCACGGTCGACCGGTCCCTACTCGCTCATCACACAGCAGCCACTCGGCGGTAAAGCGCAGTTCGGCGGACAGCGATTCGGCGAAATGGAGGTCTGGGCCCTCGAGGCATACTCCGCCGCCTACACCCTGCAGGAAATGCTAACGATCAAGTCTGACGACGTCATCGGACGTGTGAAGACCTACGAAGCGATTGTGAAGGGTGAAGAGGTAATCCAGCCGGGAGTGCCCGAATCGTTCCACGTCTTACTCAAAGAACTACAAGGCCTCGGGCTTTCAGTCGAGCTCCTGAACGAAGACATAGAGCGGTTTACGCGTGTCAGGAGCCAGGCGCAGGAGATGTCTGCGACTCTCGGGGCGCCATTGAACTGGGACGACCTGAGCGACGAACCGCTGGATGTCCTGGACATCGAAGAGCTACCCGGCGGCGAGCTGCCGGCGGCACTGGCCGATGATCAGGAAGATTCAGATAACTCTGACGATGACGATTCGGATGACGAAAACGATGAATCGGACGAGCCTTCGGAAGATTCTCTGCAGGCTCTCGCCTCAGAGGAAGCGAGCGATGCCGGGGACAAAATCCCGGGCACCGAAGATGAAGAAAACTAGCTAATTAACGTCCCGGGCGAGATCCGCCCGGGGCCTGTGACATTGCTGGCGTTGCCAGCGTAACGAAACGGGCCAGCCGCCCACGGGGTGCAACCCCGAAAGGTGAAGGAAACGGCAACTCATGGGACAGTCTGGCGCCGATTTCAACGCAATCAGAATCTCGCTGGCATCGCCGGAGCAGATTCGTGCCTGGTCATATGGAGAAGTGACCAAACCGGAAACGATTAACTACCGCACGCTGCGGCCGGAAAAAGACGGCCTGTTTTGCGAGCGCATTTTCGGCCCGACCAAGGACTGGGAATGCTACTGTGGCAAGTACAAGAAAATCCGCTACAAGGGCGTTATTTGCGACCGCTGCGGTGTTGAAATTGCGCGATCTAAAGTACGCCGTGAACGGATGGGCCACGTAAAGCTGGCCGCTCCGGTCGCGCACATCTGGTTCTCAAAGGGAACGCCGTCAAGACTCGGCCTTCTCCTCGAACTCTCACCGCGTAATCTCGAGCGGATTCTGTATTTCGCACAGTACGTCGTCACCTCTGTCGATGCCGATGCGCGGCAGAGCGCCATCGAGCAACTCGGGGCATACCGCGACGCCGAGATGAACCGGTATGACGAAGAACTGAAAGAGGCGATCGCCGGGGATTCCGTCGAGGCGACCCTCGCGGTAACGATGCAGGCGATATTCAACGCCAGGACCGAGGCAGAACGCCTGGCTACCGAGGCTGCCGAGGCTGAAAAGCCCAAAAAGAAAATTACCAAGGCGCAGCTCGCGAAGATGGAAAAAGAGGTCGAGGACCGGACCAGGGCTGAACAAGCCGAAATCGCAGGCATAAAAGGCGAAGACGCCGTTGCCAGGCTCACCGAACTCACCGAGGAATTGAAAGCAGGCGTCGAATCTGACGTTCAGGACAAGATTGACGACCTCGAAGCGATTCGGGTGATGGACCTTCTAACCGAGGCCCGCTTCCGCGAGCTCCGTGACAAGTTTGGAGAAGTGTTCAAGGCGTCCATGGGTGCCGAATCGGTTCTCGAAATTCTTCAGAATACCGATCTCGACGATCTTCGAACCGATCTACAAGATCAGGTCCGCAACACATCGGGCCAGCGCCGCAAGAAGGCAATCAAGCGGCTGCGGGTGGTCGAGGCCTTCCGAAAGAGCGGCAACAAGGCCGAATGGATGATATTGACCGTCCTGCCGATTCTGCCCCCCGAACTGCACCCGATGGTTCAGCTCGATGGTGGCCGATTTGCCACAAGCGACCTTAACGACCTCTACCGCAGGGTAATCAACCGGAACAACCGCCTGAAGCACCTTATCGAACTTCAGGCACCCGACATCATCATCCGCAACGAGAAACGGATGCTCCAAGAGGCTGTCGACGCGCTTATCGACAACGGCAGGCGAGGTCGCGCCATCCAGGGCAGCCACAACCACAAGCTGAAATCGCTAACAGACTTGCTCCGTGGTAAGCAGGGCCGGTTCCGCCAGAACCTGCTCGGAAAGCGGGTCGATTACAGCGGTCGTTCAGTCATCATTTCTGGCCCGCAGCTCAAAATGTACGAGTGCGGCCTGCCCAAAAAGATGGCCCTTGAACTGTTCAAGCCTTTCATTATGAACGCGCTTGTCGTAAAGGGCTATGCCCACAACATTAAAAGCGCAAAGCGCATGACAGAACGCGCCCGCCCGGAAATCTGGGACCTCCTGGAAGAGGTTATCCAGAATCACCCGGTAATGCTGAACCGCGCACCAACTCTCCACCGGCTCGGCATCCAGGCGTTCCAGCCAGTGCTCGTCGATGGGTCTGCCATCCAGATCCACCCGCTTGTATGTACTGCGTTCAACGCTGACTTCGACGGTGATCAGATGGCAGTTCACGTACCCCTTTCCAGGGAAGCGGTGCTGGAAGCGCAACGCCTGATGCTTTCGACCAACAACATGCTGGCACCCAGCTCGGGCTTCCCGATCGTTTCGCCGACACTGGACATGGTCCTCGGCATGTACTACCTCACCGGAATCGACGGTGAAGGGGTAACACCGGTCGAAAGGGACGAGGACGGCAACCCCAAGTACAAGATGTTTGCCAACTTCGACGACGTGCTACTTGCATTAGACACAGAGCGAGTCAAGTTGCGCGAGATGATCGTCGTCAGAGGCGCCGACGGGGAACGGATAAATACAACCGTCGGACGAATCATCTTCAACCAGGCACTTCCCGAGCAGATGGAATTCCGCAACCAGTTATTTGTGCGGAGCGAGATCGAGTCGCTCGTGGGCGAAGTCGTCAACGATATGGGTAACAAAACCACATCCTTGATGCTCGACAAGCTCAAAGACCTCGGTTTCAAGTACGCGACGCAGTCCGGCACCACAATCGCGATGAAAGACATCGTTGTGCCACCGCAGAAGCAGTCATTGCTCTCTGCCGCCGACACCAAAATCTCGCGCCTTGATGAGCAGTACCTTGAAGGCCTGATCACCGAGCCCGAACGGTACAAGGCGTCAGTCGCAATCTGGACCGACGTTTCCGAAAAAATGACGAAGGCTGTAGAAGAGAATCTGCCGAGCTACGGTGGAATCTTCGCGATGGCCGATTCCGGAGCGAAAGGTAACATCGCCCAGATCAAGCAGATGGCCGGCATGCGCGGCCTAATGTCGGATCCCAAGGGCCGTATCATCGAGATGCCGATCCGTTCGAGCTTTGCCGAGGGTCTCACGATCCTCGAGTACTTCATCTCGACTCACGGCGCTCGCAAGGGTCTTGCCGACACCGCTCTGCGAACGGCCGACTCGGGTTACCTGACCCGGCGGCTTGCCGACGTTGCCCAGGACGTGATCATCACGACGGAAAACGACCCCGGCGCACAGGGAATCTTGATCTCCGACGACGGAAAGAGAGGATTGCAGGCACCGTTGGCCGACCGAATCTGGAGCCGGTACCTGTCCGAGCCGATCGTGCACCCGGAGACGGGCGAAGTTATCGCTGACCGCGACGAACTTATCACCCGCGAATTGGCCCAGGTGATCAAAGAAGCTAACGTGACCGAAGCGTGGGTGTTCTCTCCACTCTCGAGCACTACCCAGCGAGGCATTTCTCGGAAATGCTACGGGGCTTCCCTCGCAATGGGTTCGCCGGCACTGCTCGGCGAGGCGGTCGGAATCATTGCAGCTCAGTCGATTGGTGAACCTGGCACACAGCTAACGATGAGGACATTCCACACTGGCGGTGTCGCTGGTAAGGACATCACTTCGGGACTACCTCGCGTGGTTGAACTGTTCGAAGCAAGGCAGCCCAAGGGTATGGCCGTTCTCTCTGAAATCGGCGGTAAGGTCGAACTCGCCCAGCTGCCTGAAGGACGTGTCGTAAGGGTAATTTTAAGTGAGAAATTCTCCGAGCAAATAGACATTCCCGACACACATCGCCAGACGATGAAGACCGGCGACTGGGTCGACGCGGGCGAACCGGTCCTGTCGATCAAGAAGACTGCAAAGGCAGCCGCGGTCAAGGCAGGCACCTACGACGAACTGCAGGACGAAATTACCGCGACGGTCGCCGGCACGGTGCAGATTACGAAGACCGTGGTTCGCATTACGTGGGAAGAAACCGACGAGCGCGAATACGTTATTCCGGCAGCATCGGAAATTCTTGTTTCCGACGGCGATACTGTTGAACCCGGCCTAGCGTTGACTGACGGCCCGAAAAATCCGCAGGACATCCTGCGAATCGAAGGCCAGGCCGCGGTACAGCGCTACCTGGTCGACGAAGTTCAGGCCGTGTACCGGTCGCAGGGTGTTCAGCTGCACGACAAGCACATCGAGGTGATCGTTCGCCAGATGATGCGCAAGGTCAGGGTCGACAACCCCGGCGACAGCGACCTGCTGCCCGGCGAACTTGTCGATCGGCACGACTACGAGTACACAAATAACAACATGCTGGCCGAGGGCGGCGAGCCCGCTACCGCGAGCCCGGTCCTCTTGGGTGTTACCAGGGCATCTCTCAACACCCAGAGTTTCCTGGCCGCAGCTTCTTTCCAGGAAACCGCTCGAGTGTTGACGGAGGCCGCGGTAAACGGTTCCGTTGACCGATTGAACGGACTGAAGGAAAACGTGATCATCGGACGATTGATTCCGGCCCGGCTGGATCTGTCGGA
>CAJWWK010000060.1 GCA_913048295.1 uncultured Dehalococcoidia bacterium | reverse complement strand
CTCGGCCTCGTTGAGCCGGGGTTGCCTATCGAAGAAAACCCGCCGGGCCGCGGGCGCGGCTCATCGGTGTCCCTGCTCATCGGCTACCTCACCGGTCTTTCGCACATCGACCCCCTCCAGTTCGGCCTGCGGCTCGACCGGTTCCTTCCCGAAACGACTAATGGAGAAAAACTGGCACCGCCGGACATCGACCTCGATTTTCCACGCGAAATCCGCACCGAGCTGATTCTCAGGATCCATGAGCGCTGGGGCTACGAGCGCGCCGTGCTCACCGGGATGATTTCGACCTATCGAATCCGTGGCGCAGTGCGTGACCTCGGCAAGGCTCTGGGGATTGCCGAGGACGACCTCGGGCGGCTCAACAAGCGGCTCGACGACCACAGCTCGATCCCCGGTCTCGCCAGAGAAATGGCCGAACTACCCGAGTTTCGCGACCGTGTCGACGCACCCGTGTGGCAAATGTTGAACGAGCTGGCCGGGCAGTTGAACCACTTCCCGAAATACCTCGCCCAGCACCCAGGCGGAATGATTCTTTCGGCGCGGCCCCTGTCCGAAACCGTGCCGCTTCAGCGGAGTGCAATCGACGGTCGGTACATTTGCCAGTGGGACAAAAACGCCACCGATGACGCAGGGTTTGTGAAGATCGACTTCCTGGCGCTTGGCGCGTTATCGCAGCTTTCAGAAGCGCTTGAACTCATCCGCAAGCAGACCGAAGAAAGGGTCGACATATCGCGCATAGATTTTGAGGATCCGGCGGTCTACACCGACATCCACAACGCCGACACGATAGGCGTGTTTCAGATCGAATCGGCCGCACAAATGCAGACCGTCACCCGGCTCCGCCCGCGCAACCTGACTGAGATGGCATGGGAGGTAGGGGCAGTACGCCCGGGTGTCGGCGTGAACGATGGCGTGACCCTGTTGATCAGGCGTCACATGGGCAGGGAGCCCGACTGGCAATACGATCATCCGCTGGAGAAAAAGGCGCTGGAACGCACTTATGGTGTGCCGCTGTACCAGGACCAGCTTGCCGAGCTGGCGATGTATGTCGCCGGTATGAGCGCCGTCGATGGCGACCAGATGCGCCGTGCTTTCACCCGCCGGAACAGCGAGCGGCACGTTGCTCACTGGAAGGAAAAGTTCATGGCGGGTGCGCTTGCGAAGGGCGTGCCCCCCGACGCTGCCGAGAAGGTTTTCGGCAAGTTCCACGGCATGTACCAGTTTCCAGAGGCCCACGCCTTTGCCTTCGGCGTGACGGCCTACCAGATGCAGTGGCTGAAGCACTACTACCCGCTCGAGTTTTTCATTGGCCTGTTCAATAACCAGCCAATAGGTTTTTACAACCTCGAAACGCTTAAAGAGGATGCGGTGCGGCACGGAGTGAAAGTGTTGGGCCCGGACGTGAACCTGAGCGATGCGAAGGCAGTGATCGAGGACGGTGCGCTGAGGATGGGGCTGACTCATGTGGCAAAGCTGAGAGATGCCACGGCGGAGCCGATTCTCGAGGCGCGTGCCGGGGCTGGGGCCGGGGATAAAAAATTCACTTCGCTGGCGGATTTCATGACGAGGACCGGGACTCAGCAGGAGGTCCTGGACTACCTGTCGGCGGCGGGAGCCCTCGATAGTTTCGACGAGCTGGCGGTGGTGGGGGAGAGGGTGAGGGCTTATGCGGGGGCAGGTGCGGACTCGGCCTTAGACTCTGCCCCACTTGCCGATCGCAGGCACCTACGCTGGGAGTCGGGTTTGCGTTACCGGCCCCGTGGCAAGAAGAAGGACGGCACGCGGCAGCTGGCCTTCGAGATGCCTGTCGAGCAGGACATGGTTGCCCTGCCGGAGGAATCGGAGTGGGACCGGATGATCGGCGAGTACTCGGCAACGGGCGTGCATCCCAAGGGACACCTGATGATGCAGGTCAGGCCGCACCTGCCGCCAAGCGTTATCCGCAGCGACGAGGTGAGGAACCATGCCAATGGCGATCGGATTTCGGTGGCGGGTCTGGTGATCAGGCGCCAGAAGCCGAACGGAAAGACGGTCTTCATCACTCTCGAGGACGAGTTCGGCCACTCGCCGCTCATCATCTGGCCAGCGGTCTACCAGCGCTTCAAGCTCGACATCAAGGAGCCGCTACTGCTCGCAACGGGAACAATCTCTAGGCGCGAGGGCACGATGAACATAGTGGTCGAGACGATAAAGCCAATACCCGAGTCGATCCCGGAGTTCCACTCGAAGGACTGGGGTTAGGTGGGGGTTGAGTCCTCCCTCCCTTTAAGGGAGGGAGCTAGAAGGTGGGTTGATCCGAAGGTACGCGCGTATTCGCAGCGGACACTCATCGTGCTCGCGATCTACAAAAACGCGATCCATCGAAAAATCTGAGTTGCCGCGGCCAGATATTTGTGGCCTTGAGGCGACGGATGTGCCGTTGGCGGTCAAAGGCAACCACCCACACCAAGTCCCCTCTCATTTAGAGAGAGGGGACTTGGTTTATCCCCTTTAACACACCATCCATAACCAATAAGTGGAATCAGCTTTGCGTTACAGGGGAGGGGTTCGCGTTGTAGTCTGGATTTCGTTCGACTTACGAGCGACAATTCGTTGATATCGGCTTTCGAGAAAAGACACGCCCAACCACATGAGAAGCTCTCAACTTTTTGGAAAGACACTGCGGCAGGCCCCTGGTGATGCCGAAAACATCAGCCACAAGCTGCTGACCCGCGCCGGGTTCATCCAGCAGATCGCGGCCGGAATATTCAGTCTTCAACCGCTCGGCAACCGGTCCATCACGAAAATTCGCAACATCATTCGCGAAGAGATGGACCGTGCGGGCGGGCAGGAAATCAACATGCCCGTCATCCAGCCGCGCGACCTGTGGGAAGAGTCCGGCCGAGCCGAAACCTTTGTGCCACCGCTGGCAACTTTTGAAGACAGGCGGGAGCGACAGATGATCATCGCCCCAACTCACGAAGAAACGGCGACCGCAATGGCCAGGGCGAGCGTCACCAGCTACCGCGACCTTCCCTTCACGATCTACCAGATCCAGACCAAGTTCCGGGACGAAACGCGCCCGCGCGGCGGGCTGCTCCGGGTACGGGAATTTGAGATGAAGGACGCCTACTCGTTCGACGCCGACGAAGAAGGGTTGGAGCGCAGTTTCCAGGCGATGGTCGCCGCGTACAAGCGCATCTTCAAGCGTTGCGGGCTCGACGTCGTGATGGTCGATGCCGATTCAGGTGGCATCGGGGGCAAGGACTCGAACGAGTTCGTGCTGCTTGCAGAGAGCGGCGACGACACGATTTTGATGAGCGACGAAAGCGACTACGCGGCAAACGTCGAAAAGGCCGAGTTCATCAAGAAGGAATTTCCGATCGGCAATCTTTGCGAGGTCGAGGAGTTCGCGACCCCGGATATCAAGACCATCGAGGCACTGGCGAAACTGGAAGGTGTCTCGCGCTCAAAGACCGCGAAGGCGGTTTTCTACAGTGTCGATGGCGAGGTGGTGATCGTCACGATTCGCGGTGACTACGACGTAAACGAAACCAAGCTGCGAAACCTGCTTGGCGGCTCCGTGCCACGACTTGCCACACCCGAAGAAGTGAAAGCAGCGGGACTGGTTGCGGGGTCGGCCTCCGCGGTTGGCCTCGAGGGCGTGAAAAGCATTGTCGACGACTCGATCACGATGGGCTCCAACTATCTTGCCGGGGCGAACAAAGAGGGATTCCACCTCCGCAATGTCAACTTCCCACGCGATTTCAAGGCCGATATTCTCGGCGACATTGCCGAAGCGAAAAAAGGTTACCCGTCACCCGATGGCAAGGGCAAACTCATCGCGAAACGCGGCATTGAACTGGGCCACGTGTTCAAGCTGGGTAACGTCTACTCATCAAAAATGGGTGCCCGGTACACCGATGAAGACGGTCAGCAGAACGACGTGCTCATGGGCTGTTACGGCATCGGCATTGGGCGCATGCTGGCCGCTGCCGTGGAAGCCTATCACGACGACTTCGGCATGGTTCTGCCGAGTGCGATCGCACCGTACGACATCTACCTGGCTGGACTGAACCTCGAAGACGCCGACATCTCCGGCAAAGCGGAAATGCTCTACGAATCGCTACAGGACGCCGGGTTCGACGTCCTCTTCGACGACCGAGACGCCCCACCGGGGGTGAAGTTCAAGGATGCCGACCTGATGGGTATTCCGGTGCGCGTGGTAATCAGCTCAAGAAGCATGGGCAACGGCGGCGTCGAGGTGAAGGCGAGGGCCGAAAAGGAATCGGAGATTGTTTCTGAGCCCGACGTTATTGAGGCCGTAAGGAAACTGCTGGGCTAGCCAGCTGGCCGTCGGACACCGCTTGTAGGCATGCGAAACCTGCGACTGATGTGTGAATGTATGATTCGCTCGAAATTCATCCATCCTTCCCCTGGGTTCTGCGAACATGGCCACCGGATCCTCTTCAAAGTAGGCACCCGCTTAATCGGAAATACCAACACCGGCCCCACCGAGCCGGCAACTGGTTGCGCTTGAGGCGCTGAAAATACGTAGCTTCAGTTTTTTTGTTGCCGATTTCTTCGGATTCCTGGGCTTCAACACCCGGATGATGGTGCAGGGCTGGGTCGTGCTGGAGCTCACGCACTCCGACGGGTGGGTTGGGCTTGCGGCTGGACTCCCGACAATACCGGTAATTGCCCTTGCGATGTTCGGCGGGGCGATTACTGACAGGTTCAACCGTCGCGTAATTCAAATGTGGTCCTTCACACTGCTCGCTATAACCGGGTTTTTAACGGGGATCCTGATCGATACCGACGTAATCCAGTTGTGGCACATTCTGGTCATCGCGTTCCCCGTTGCCGTCGTAACCACTTTGCGGATGACGGCAGGGGCGGCTCTGGTCGTGGATATCGTGGGTCGCGAGCGCGTGTTCGGTGCGAACGCGGTATCGACGGCGGTCACCAATATCGGGAGATTCGCGGGTCCGGCAATCGGCGGGTGGATTCTTGCACAATACAGGGCGGATAAGGCATTTTACTTTGTGGGATTCGCACTGCTATTAGCGGCAGGGCTGATGTGGTTCGTGAAGGTCGAAAACCCTGCAAAGGCAAAATCAGATAAATCTTTGATTGAGGACTTCAAGCTCGGAATGCGCTACATATCTGGCACACCGGAACTTCGCTGGCTGGCGGTTCTGGCGATTTCACTGATTGCTGCCGGGATGTAATTTCCACTGGTTTCGCGATGGTCGAGTGACGTGCTGGGAACTGGCGCTGACGGATTCGGGTTCATCCTGGCCGCAGGAGGGGTCGGAGGAATCGTGGGCGCGGTGACGCTGATGATGACGCCGCCGATAAAGCGCCTAGCTCGGACGCTGATTATCGTGGCATTCGTCTGGTCCATCGACATCATTGCCTTTTCGTTTACTTCCACGCTCTGGGCAGCGGCACTTGCGTGGGTGATCAACATAGCGACCGTGGCCTGGTGGGCAAACACGCCAAGGACGATGTTCCAGCTGGCTGCGAAAGACGAGATGCGTGGGCGCGTGATAGCGCTGTTCGGATTGGTCAGCCAGGCACTTGCGTTCGGATGGTTCGTTGGCGGCCTGGTGTCTGAGGCAATTGGTCCACAGGCGACGTTTATATTGTCTCGAGTGTTCGTTCTCTCGCTGTATCTACTCGCCTATTTTCGATCGTCCGAGTTCCGCCAGATCGGCCAGGATTCCTGAATCCGTTCTCGCAGTTTCAAGGGTAGCGATACTGAAAGATGAGCGGTCGAGCGTTGTTCGGGGCGGGGAGGCTCACGATTTAACGACTCGCAGCACCTCGTGGAACGTCTCAAACGGCGTGTGGGCGATTCCTTTGGCTTCGCAGACTTCGCGCAAATTGCTGGTAGCGAGCACGATATCGGCCTGGCTCACAACGCACTCGTCGGAAACCCCATCGCCAACGAACATCACCCTGTAGCCCCTACGGCGCAACCGCCACGCCCGGTCGCACTTGCACATTGCGGTCATACCGCAGTCACGCAGGCCTTCTGGCATGCCCAGCAACCCAAATCCATCGGGGGTGTACGTCACCTCCGGTCGCGCACGGGGCAATTCGCCAAAACCGTTTGCATCGAGAATCGCATCGACGTAGAAATGCATTCCGCTAGATGCCACTTCCATCGGAATGTTGTTGGAATGACAGTGGCTGACCAGATCTCCAAAGCCCTCGCGAATTAGTCCAATTTCGATTGCGCGTGCGATCGCGGCAGGTTCGCGTTCCTCGCGCAGCATGCCAATTTCGATCGCCCAGAGTTCACGAACGTTCAGCTCGCCGACTCGGAACCGGTCCATGGCTTTCTCCCAGCCCGGCTCAGCGAAATTAATTACGATCTGGTCGCCGATATCACGCGTAGTTATCGTTCCGTCGAAATCCACGAGTATGGCAAGTGGCAGGTGTTCATAGACACTAAATTCAGGATGCACTTTCATTCATTTCCGGACTGATTCCAACGGGCGGAAAAACCCCGCTCATGGTAAGGTTAACCGAGGTAGGGCTCGATTATTCAAGAGCTTGACATTGAGAAGTGGGCCCCGCCCACTTTTTTGGTGTCTGGCAATAGCGCAAAACGACGGAGGATTGGCGTTGAAGAGTGATCTGCTATTAGCGGTTACCCAGCTCGCCGCTGAGCGAAATCTCCCCCAGCCGATTGTGGTGAAGGCCGTGGAGGCTGCGCTCGCGTCCGCGTACAAACACGATCCCGCTGCCCAGGGCCAGGACGTAATCGTCGAGATGGATCCTGCCGATGGCGAGGTTACGGTCCGCACCGTCAGGCACGTTGTCGTGGAAGTCGAAGACCCTCTGATGGAACTGACCGCCGAGCAGGCACAGGACCTTCAGGAAGGTGCCGTTGTTGGCGACATGATTGAAACCGGCCAACTCGAGTACAACCCCGGTCGAATAGCAGCTCAAACTGCCAAGCAGGTCGTAATGCAGCGGCTTCGCGAGGCCGAGCGCGACATCGTCTTTCAAGAATTCATCGACAAAGAGGGCGAAGTTTTAACGGCCACAATTCAGCGCGTCGAATCGCGGTGGGTAACCGTCGATCTGGGTAGGGCCGAAGCCGTGATGCCCCCGACCGAGCAGTCGCCGTTCGAGCGATACCGCCCGGGGCAGCAACTCAAGTTCTATGTCGTGCAGGTCGGCCGGACTATTCGTGGGCCCGAGATAGTTGTTTCGCGAACTCACCCCGATCTCCTGCGCCGCCTGTTTGAGGTGGAAGTCCCTGAAATATTCAGTGGTGTGATCGAAATCAAAGCGATCGCACGAGAACCGGGAGCCCGTTCGAAAGTCGCAGTGTCGTCGAACCAGGAAGGTGTCGATGCCGTGGGCGCGTGCGTGGGCCTGCGCGGGATTCGGATTCAGAACGTCGTGAACGAACTTCTCGGAGAGAAGATCGACGTAATTGAGTGGGACGAAGACCCGGTAAAATTCATCTCAAATTCGCTCAGTCCTGCGGTTGTCGACCGCGTTGACTTGAACACCGAAGAAGAGTCTGCAACGGTCCTCGTTCCCGATCGCCAGCTTTCGCTGGCAATCGGTCGTGAGGGGCAGAACGCCCGACTCGCGGCAAAGTTGACCAACTGGCGAATCGATATACAGGGCACGAGTGAAGTAGCAGCCGCGGCCGCGGTGCCGACAACTCCGGCAGCGGCCACTGCGAGTGAGGAACCTGCAGAGACGGTCGATGCTGTCGCAGCGGAAGTCCCACCTGCAGAAGTAAAGACGGCGGAAGCCGAAGCTCCTGTCGAAACTGCTGCCGAAGTCGAAGTCGAGGTTGCCGCTGATTCCAGCGCTGAATCTAAGACTGAAGATACCGAAGCGGAATCCGCAACTGAAGTCGCATCGCCTGAGCCCGAGATGGAAGAAGAGCCATCGACATCGGGCATCGATGCCGAACTGCTGGCGCTAGAAGAAGAGCTTGCTGAGTTGGAGCGCGAAGAGCAGGCGCGCAAGGAAGTTGAAGCCGCCCAGATGCTCGATGTTTCTTCAGATGATCTCTGGCAGGTCGGTTCTGAAGCCAAAAAACAAACTGCTGGCGATAGCTCCGGCGGAATCAGGTTCGCTGAAGACATTGCAGGGTTCAGAGAGACCGATGTGGGTCGTCGTGGCGGTCGCCGCGGTGGCAGTAGCGCCAGAAACCGCCGCCGTCGCTAGGTTCTGAACGTTCACATAATCCCGGCACGCACAGGCACGGAAGGCTGCATGATGGACCGACAACGGCGTGTCCCGACCCGCACCTGTGTGATCTGCAGGGAGAGGCGAAAAAAGTACGATCTCCTCAGGATCGTACGAACTCCCGAGGGCCAGGTTGTATTTGACAGAAGTGGCCGGCTCGACGGCAGAGGTGCCTATATTTGCGATGATTCTGATCACTGGAGTAGCGAGGACAGTCGGGACAATCGGGGTAAGCTTAAGCACGCACTGAAAATAGATATTGACGAATCGACAATGAGGTCGCTCTACGAGGCATTGCTGTCGAATCAGGCTGAGTAGCGACCGGGCCGAGAGGCCCAATCGGCAAATCAAAGGGAACGAACTGGTACATGTCACAACGTCGCGGACAGCGCAGCTTTAGAGGTCGATCGAAACGGCGTAACCGCGCCCCGGGCGATGGTGGTGGGGCACCGCGCGCCGTTGCCGAGGATAGCTTTCCGCGTTCTCCGGTTGAGCTGCCGGCGACAAGTACAGTCGGTGAGCTGGCCGATATTCTCGAAATGTCGAACGTCGACACGATTAAAGCCCTCATGCGGCTCGGCATAATGGCCACGGTCAATGAGACAGTCGAGTTCGATGTTGCCGCCCGCGTCGCCGCCTCATTCGAGATCGGTGTGCTGAAACCGAAAGATCGTGAAGAAAGCGCTGCGTCCACCAAGGTCGGCGTTGACGACGAACTCACAGATGAAAATGCCAGCACCCGTCCGCCGGTGATCACGGTTCTGGGCCATGTCGATCACGGCAAGACAACGCTACTCGACGCTATTCGAGGATCGAAAGTCGTCGATACCGAAGCTGGGGGAATAACTCAAAGTATCGGTGCTTACCAGGTAAATAAAGAAGGTCAATCACTGACGTTCATCGACACCCCCGGCCACGCCGCGTTTACCCAAATGCGCGCCAGTGGCGCGCAGGTGACCGATATCGCGGTACTGGTCGTGGCGGCTGACGACGGCGTGATGCCCCAGACTATCGAAGCCATCGACCACGCCCGTGCGGCCGGAGTGCCGATCATCGTGGCAATTAACAAGATCGACGCGCCGGGGGCGGACATTGATAAGACAAACGCCCAGCTTGCCGAACACGAAATTATCGTCGAGTCGTATGGAGGTGACACCGTTGCAGTGCCCGTTTCGGCGCTCAAAGGCGACGGCATTGACGATCTCCTCGAATCGCTGCTCCTGGTAGCCGAAATCCAGGAACTCAAGGCAAACTCCGACCGCCCTGGAATCGGGGTGGTGATCGAATCTCACATGGACCGATCGCGCGGTTCAATCGCCTCGGTGCTGGTCCGGTCGGGGATTGTCCGCACCGGCGATAATGTTGTAGCCGGCACATACCGCGGACGCATTAAGTCGATGGTAGACGGGTTCGGAGATGTAGTTCCCGAGGCTGGCCCTTCGACTCCAATCGAGGTGCTTGGCCTCAATGGCACCCCGGCCGCAGGTGACCAGTTCGACGTTGTGGCTAGTGACCGTGAAGGCCGTGACCTCGTCACCACTCGTGAGCGACTCGCTTCCAAACGCAAAGTGACCCGGGCCGCTACGACCATGGCAGAGGTGATGCGCCGTGTTCAGCTCTCGGATGCAAAAGAGTTGCTGGTGGTTATCAAGACCGGGAACCACGGATCTATCGATGCCGTGCGACGAGCTGTTGAGCAGGTCTCGAAAGACGAGGTCCAGGTCAGGGTGCTGTCCGCATCTTCGGGTGCGATCAACGAATCCGACATACTGCTCGCATCTGCCTCTAACGCGATGGTCATGGGATTCGAAACAAATGTTGAAACCGGTGCTCGCAAACATGCCGACACCAAAGGTGTGACAATCCGCACCTACGACATCATCTACAACCTGGTTGACGAAGTTGAAGACGCCGCACGCGGTCTGCTCGAACCCGAACGTAAGGTCGTCGTTACCGGCCATGCCAACATCCTCGAGGTGTTCACCCACGGTAAACGCGAACAGATTGCCGGCGTGAGAGTTACAGACGGCGTACTCAAGCGTTCGGGACGCATGCGCGTGTACCGTGGTGGAGACGAAATATTCGATGGGGCTATCACCTCGATGCGGCACCTCAAGGACAGCGTTCGGGAACTTACGAACAACTTCGAGGGCGGCATCAAGGTCGATGGATTCCACGAATACCAGGAGGGCGATGTCCTGGAGGGTTACGAGATTCAGGTGACCAGACGATAGACGTTTATTGTGTACCGGGAATGGCACGATCGTGAGCTGCATCGACCGGTCGCACCTACTCATCGACGGTCACAGGTCCGGCAGTCTCGAATGACGTTTGGCTGGATGACTTCAGGAGTTACGTAAACATTGGACAGGCGTGGCGGGCGCGTTAATCACACGATTCAGCGCGAGCTCGGAATTCTTATCGCCGAAGAGTTGAACGACCCACGGTTGTCGCCGATGACATCCGTGACTCATGTCGACGTGAACCGCGACCTGTCGATCGCGAAGGTGTATGTGACCGTTCTGGGGGCAGATGCGGAACGTGAAGATAGCCTGGAGGCTTTGCGATCGGCGACGACGCGCCTGCAGATGTTGATTTCACAACGAATTGAGATCCGAAAGATGCCCAGGCTCACATTTATCCTAGACGATCAACTGCAAACAGGCGCCGACATGGACCAGTTGATCGACAAGGTAATTGCCGAAGACAGTCGTCGCCACTCCGACAGACACAACAGTTGAACGAGAACGTGACGAAAGAATCTTCATCCCGGCCCGGTACAGGCCCTGGCATCGGCTGCTATCTGAACATCGACAAGCCCCAGGGCTGGACTTCTGCCGATGTCGTTCGCAAGCTAAAAGGCGTCACGCGGTCGAAAAAGATCGGCCATGGCGGCACCCTCGACCCCATTGCGACGGGCGTTCTGCCTATCTGCATCGGTCCGGCGACGCGATTTGCCGACACCGTGCTCCTGGGCACAAAGTCGTATCGGATCACTATTGAACTGGGTCGTTCGACCGACACATACGATTTGAGCGGGCAAACGACGGCGGAAGCCGATTGGACAGGCGTAAGCCGCGATCAGGTGGTTGGCGTTCTCGAAAATTTCAGAGGCGAGTTCGATCAGGTCCCGCCGATGTACTCGGCCATCCACCACAACGGTAAAAGACTCTACGAACTCGCCCGTCAGGGTATCGAGGTTGAACGTACTGCCCGTCCCGTCGAAGTCTTGAATCTTCAACTGGTCGATTTCTCGGCACCGCAGATTGTTCTCGATCTTGAATGCAGTCACGGCTTTTACGCTCGAACACTGGCCCATGACATCGGCGAGAAACTCGAAACACACGCCCATCTCACCGGCCTAGTCCGTACCCACGCCGGGGTCTTCAGAATCGAAGATGCCGTCACGTTAGAACAGGTGATTGCCGAGGCCGAGTCTGGTGACTGGCGTGACCTCGCGATGCCCATCGATGCAACCCTGCAGCACCTGGGCAGGATCACACTCAACACGATGTTCGTCGAAATGGTGCAGCACGGCAGGCCACTTTCAATCGCCGATGTTGGCGTGAAAGGCGAGACAGGCGCCTACGATCCCGGCGACAGGATCAGGGCTTATACCCCCGAGGGCGAACTACTGGCGATTCTTATTTTCGAGCCGGAACGCTTCGGATGGCGGCCCGAAAAGGTTCTGGCAGCCCTGTGAAACTCGTTTTTCAACTGCAAAAATACCCCCAGACAATTTTCAACCTAGTTATGGATTCCCAAATTGCACGATAGCCCGCTCGAGGTAGTTGCCGAACTTATCCTTTTACTGTCGATCATCCTGATCACGGCGAAAATCGGTGGCGAAGTATCCGAGCGATATTTAAAGATTCCTCCTGTACTGGGTGAACTCGGCGCAGGCATCCTGATATCGCCGTTTTTGCTGGGCGGAATCCACTGGTTCGGCGGCGGTGCAATCTTTGAATTGCCGCTCGGTGAGGGCGATGGGCTGCCCGTCGAGCCGCAGTTGTTCTTCATCGCCCAGTTGGCGGCGGTGATACTACTGTTTGAAGCGGGCCTCGAAACCGACAGGCAAAAGTTCATGAAGTATGTCCGCCCGGCGACTGCGGTTGCCGCGGGCGGTGTATTGCTGCCATTTACCATGGGTTTCGGCGCGACGATCATGCTGGGATTCGCAAGCCTCGATTCCATCCACGAGATGCTTCCCGCCCTGTTCGTTGGGGCGATCATGACCGCCACTTCGGTCGGCATCACCGCCAGAGTGCTGGCCGACATAAGGCGTCTCGATTCGCCTGAGGGCGTGACGGTCCTTGCGGGTGCGGTAGTCGACGACGTACTCGGAATTATCATTCTCTCTGTCGTCGTTGGTATCGCGGAAGAAGGCACTATCACTGCCGGATCGATCGGGCTGGTATTCCTCAAGGCGGTCGGGTTCTGGCTGGGCCTGATGATCCTCGGGAGCCTGGTGTCCAGGTACATCTCAAGGGTCTTGTTGTGGTTCAAGAGCCCCGGTGGAGCACTGGTGGTGGCGCTGGCACTTGCGTTCGTGGCGGCCGGGGTAGCCGAAATCTACTTTGGACTCGCCATGATTATCGGCGCATACACAATGGGACTCGCACTTTCGGGTACCGACCTGAAGCACGAGATCGAAAATTCAATGCGCACCGTGAACAATTTCATGGTGCCGATTTTCTTCGTTGTAATCGGGATGCAGGTCGACTTCACGGCCTTTGGTGCCAGCGAAGACACAACGCTGGCGGCGTCGATCATCTTCGCGATCGTTCTATCTGTGTTCGCGGTAATCAGCAAAGTCGTCGGTGCGGGCGTGCCAGCTCTATTCGTGGGCTTCAACCGCAGGGGTGCCACACGTATCGCGCTCGGCATGCTGCCCCGCGGTGAGGTAGCACTGATCATCGCCGGGATTGGTCTGACCTCAGGCGTGATCGGCAAAGACATTTTCGGAGTAGCAATCGTGATGACCATATTCACGACTGTCCTGGCCCCCGTGCTGCTTATCCCGGCCTTCCGGGGAGGCAGCGGCCTGAAGATCGACGATGAGGCGGACGAGGGCAACTGAAGGTGTGCTCCCTTCCTTTCTTCCATCGAGGGAGTTAGAGAGCGTGCTGGATCTGTCAATGTGGAGGTTCGAGTCGCGGACGGGTGAGCAGCTCGTATACAGCGCCGTCGCGACTCTTCGCTGCCTTCGAATTTCACCCACACCCTAACCCTCTCCCCTCATGGGACGCGTGGAGGGAGTTGGTAGGCGCGCGGTTCGAGTCGAATGGAATTGTAAGCTGAAGCACCCCTTCGAGTACGGCATGGTCGCGATGCATCGTTATCTTGGCATGTAGGCGATCAAGAACCTCAGTAAGCACATTCACTAGCCAATCTTCGCTCTCGAACCTCTCTGCTCACTGATCCACCATTCCGGCGAGAAAAGCGCAAGCATCTGGGCGACATCTTGCATGACATCATCATCACTATCGGAGCCATCGCTCGCAACCTGCCTGAGGGAAATTACAACTCTGGTTGATCTTGATTGTGTGGATGAAATCGTATTGCTTAGCTCCGAGATTGATGTTGCATAGCACCGCAACAACTACGCTGAAGATGGCGATATGTTAATGGTTGTGACAACCGCGGTCGGGCATCAAGGTGGTAACGACGTGTCCGGTTTTCGAGTCGTAAAAGTACTCGCGGACGGGATTTACGATGACTTTTACCCGATTGGATCAGGGCCCGACAAGGTTCATTTAGGTTGAGGAGTTACAGACTGAGACCTGGTTCGCTTGATAGGTTACGGATATGAAAATCACCGATGTAAAAATAATTTCGTTCAAAGCTAAATCTCGGTTTAGCCCAACCAAATGGGGTTATGCCGTTTGGGGCGAGGAGCACGACGAGATTCAGCGGATTCTCAAGATCGAAACCGACGAAGGTGCCGAGGGATTTTTCACAGGGGACAATATGTACCTTGTGCCACCCCCGCCGGAAGCTATCGAGCAGCTGGTGAAGCCGTTGTTGATCGGCGAAGACCCGCTGGATCGAGAACTTTTGTGGCAGTGGATGATGGGTCATCACGGGATTTCTGAAGCGGTGATCGGAGCGGTGGACTGCGCGTTGTGGGATCTGGCAGGTCGGTCGGCGGGAGTTTCGGTTGCGCAGCTTTTGGGTGGCTATCGAGACAAGGTCAAAGCCTACGCAAGCACTGCTCCGAACCTCGGATCACCCGAGGTCTACGCCGCCCACGCTGTCGAAATGAAGAAACGGGGCTACACCGCCTACAAGGTCCACGCCAACATCTACTGGGACCCTGAAAAAGAGGAGCCCGCACCCGGCAAACCGGCCTTCCCGGAAGCCGATCTCGAGATATGCCGGGCGGTACGAGACGCTGTCGGCAACGACATGGTGCTGATGCTCGATCCGTATGGCATCTACACGCTCGAGGAGTCGTTATACGTTGGACGTGAGATCGAAAAGCTCGACTACTACTGGTTCGAGCACCCGATGGACGAACGCAAGACCGAGCCGTATCGCAAGCTGACAGAAGCGCTCGATATAGCCGTTCTCGGGCCTGAAACGGAGCCCGGCAGCCTCTACACCCGCGCCGAATGGGCGATGCAGCACGCTTCAGACATGGGGCGGATCGACACCAGCTTTGGCGGCATTACCGGTGTTCGCAAAGCGCTCGGGTTCTACGAATCGATCGGGATGCAGTGCGAGCTTGAGT
>CAJWWK010000059.1 GCA_913048295.1 uncultured Dehalococcoidia bacterium | reverse complement strand
CGAGCTGGGTTCAGAGCGTCGTGAGACAGCTCGGTCTCTATCCGCTGTGCGCGAAGGAAATTTGAGGGGATCTGTTTCTAGTACGAGAGGACCGAAATGGACGAACCTCTGGTGTGCCGGTTGTGACGCCAGTCGCATTGCCGGGTAGCTACGTTCGGAAGGGATAAACGCTGAAAGCATATAAGTGTGAAGCTCACCCCGAGATTAGATTTCCCATCTTGAAAAAGAGTAAGACCTCCGGTAGACCACCGGTTAGATAGGCCACGTGTGTAAGGGCAGTAATGTCTTCAGCTAAGTGGTACTAATTGGTCGAGGGCTTGACTCATGATTAAGGAATGTTTACCTGTTCTCGGAGAATCGCGGAATCCATGGCCACAAGCAGGCCATAACAACTGTTCAAAGTCGCCTTTTGCGCTTTCGGTGCGGGGTGGAGCAGTGGCAGCTCGTTGGGCTCATAACCCAAAGGTCGTAGGTTCGAATCCTACCCCCGCTACCAGTTTGGGCTCCGGGCGTCGGAGGCCTCCTTGGTCGCAGTTGCAATCTACCCATCCCCTAACCCCTTCCCAAAGGAGGGGGGACAGGAGCCCGGGCAGGTAGGGCGCACACGGCGCTAATGCCCTGGTGTGCCCCGCGGAGTCCACCAAATCTCGGTTCAACCGGGACGCCCGGAGCCAGACGCAAGGCAACTTAATATGTTTCTCCTGGTGGTAAGAGCATTACGGACCCACCCGTTCCCATCCCGAACACGGAAGTGAAACGTTATAGCGCTCACGATACTGCACCCGCAAAGGTGTGGGAAAATAGGTCACTGCCAGGGGATTATGTTTTTTGAAACGCCTCATCGAAAGATGGGGCGTTTCTTGTATTTATGGCGTTCTGGCAGAATCGAAGGATAGGTCGATCCCGCCCGCTCTCATCCGATCGAGAACCCACTTTTTCCGTCATAAAAAGGAACGAAACGGGCATCAAGTCCAAACGCTCCATAGATAGATTTGAGGATCGGTAAAATCGCTTCTTCCGGATCTTCGTCCACGTGGTGGCGTTCAGGCAGTCTCAAATGCTGGTCCGGGTCCGGAGCTGATTTTTGATGGTCAAACAGAAGTTTCTGAGCACTGCTCTGTGCATCGCACAAATTCTCAACTGCGAATTGCAGCACTGAAGAAATGTGTTGTTGACGATCCCATTGACGGGATGTTTGATGAAGCTGGAGAAACGCACTCGCGATATGTCCGGCCGATTCAATATCTCGAACCCGTTCCAGCATGCTTGGGTTGCAGTCGGACATGGCGAATAACAAGGCACCGACACGGTTTGTCCCTGCCGTAAGTGGTATCAGGCATAACTCCTTAAAACCTGGCGATTGACCTACAAGCTCCATCAGTAGTGTGCCCACGTTGGATGTAGGTACCGACTTGTGTTCGCAGGCGAGATGCACTGACTCGCCCAACAGGCGGTACTCATTAACAAGCTTTGCGCCCCGCTCAAGAATCAGATTTTGTGCGTCACCGATACCGTCAACGCTCGCAATTGGTACGTATTTATCTGAATATCGGTCGTAGGCAAACAGTGCTCCGTGCACCAGCGACGCTCTTGCGGCAAACACCGAATAGAACGTGTCGGAGCAGGTACTCGAGATGCGATTGATGCTCTGTGGCCCTCATAATTTCCTTTTGCAGGCACTGTTGGTTGAGGTACGGCCTTAAAATCCAACTAACTCTTTCAGTTATATATATAGTGAGACGCAATTTCGTCTTCTGAATCTCAGGAATGCCGATATCTGTCGCTCTTTAATTGGCGTTAACAGCTGTCGGTACTGTTTCTAGAATCCAGGCGGAAATAACCATTGTTCTGCGAGCGCACGAACAACGATGGAGGAAATACATGCGGTACATCAACGTATTGCCCAAGCTAACACTACTGATGCTTGCTCTTGCAGCGATGGCGGTGGTTGCTTGTGGCGGTAGCGATGCAGTAGGCGATGCAGTAGCGCCTGAAATCGTCATCCAGACCGTTATCGTCACTGAAAAGGGCGATACAGTCGTGGAGACTGTGGTCGTGGAAGTGGAAAAGGAAGTTAAAGTTAAGGGCGATACAGTCGTGGAGACTGTGGTCGTGGAAGTGGAAGTGGAAAAGGAAGTTAAAGTTAAGGGCGACACGGTCATCGTGACGGCAACACCGACTTTACCGGCAACTGCTACGCCTGTTCCTGCTGACAAGCCTGCGCCACCTTCGAAGCAAGCTTCTGGCCAACTGGTTTGGTCAACCACTGCTGCAGGTGGCATTGGAAGCGGATTTAACGCCGGCAACCTATGTTGTGGCGCTAAAATGATGAGTGTGGTTGAGACCCTGTTCAAGCCAACACACGCTGGAGGACCGGCAACACCGCTCCTCGCAGAATCGTGGGAACTTGACTCTGCGAACTCACCACCAACCTATGTCGATGTCACGATCGTTTCTGGAATTCAGTTCCACGGCGGTTACGGCGAATTGACAGCCGATGATTTGGTCTGGTCTATCAACGACACGAACCCGAATCTTTCGGAAACTCTTGGTACAGGAAACATCTCTATTACAGATGGATCAGGTACATGGGCTGGATTCTTAGGCTCTAACCCAACCGAGAAAACAGGAACCCATACAGTGCGAATCAACTGGGAAGCGTTTGACCCTCGTTGGGACACATGGTTCTTCGGTCAGGACGGTCTTGGTGCCGGTATCGTCAGCAAGAATGCTTACGACACCGAGGGCGAAGCCTGGAACCAGGAACACCTGGTTGGAACTGGTCCGTTTGAAATGACTTCGTGGGCACGAGGTGACCGAACTGTTTACACTGCAGTGGCTAATCACTGGCGTGCAACAGCTGAAGTTACTTCCATCACGAGGATTGCTGTTCCTGACGAAACTGTGCGACTCGCACAGCTTGCGACAGGTGACGCAGACATCGCTGACATCAGTGTGTCGAACGTTGCTGAAGCCCAGCGAATCGGTATGACAGCCAAGGGCTCCGGTGCCGCTCGAATGGTGACAATGATGTTCGCCGGCAACCTGTGGGAAAGTAATCACCCAACAACGGGTGAAGCGCTAGAAATCGTGACATACACTCACGACCTGCCCTGGCTCGGGAACCCACACAAGCCGGATGACAGCAACAACCCGGCCGGCATGGACGACATGGAACAGGCTCGCCTGGTCCGAACTGCCCTTGCTATGTCGATCGACCGTGACCTGATCAACGAAGCTGCATTGAGCGGACTTGGTTGGCCGGTATACATCCCTTACTTCGACATCAACAACGAAAACTGGGATGACAAGTGGAAGATCGAGTACGACCCAGCAGGTGCGGAAGCCATGCTGGACGAAGCTGGATTCCCACGAGATTCTTCTGGTAAACGATTCAGCATGCCGATGTTTGCATGGCCAATTGGTCACTTCTACGGTGAGATCGGCGACAACGTGTCGATCTTCTGGGAAGAAATCGGTGTGAGCACTGACGTTCTCCACTACGAATACGCTGTATTCCGCCCAACTTTGGTTGGTAGGTCTGCAACTCAGGCGTGGACTGACACGGGACCGCTCGAGAACTACGCAAGTACTCCTTGGGACTGGCCACGTGGTATCCAGATGAGCGCACTCGCTCGCGGTGGCAAGAGCCACGGTCTGGAGAACCCAGAGTCAACAGCGAACTACCTGAACGTTTCGGCAGAGGCATCGCTTGCGGGTCGAATTAAACTGAACAATGCTTACGCTGACTACATTCGGGAATGGCTGCCTGGATTCGGCATCGTTGCGTCTCCAAGCTTGCTCGTGTTCAACCCTAATGCCATCGCCTCTTGGGACATGGAATTAGGCCTGCGGCAGACAAGCAACTCACCTGAGTTGATTAAGCTGAAGTAGTAAATTCCTCCTTCTAATTTGGCCGATTCTGCAGATAGCAATTTGCGGAATCGGCCATTTTAGGAGATGGCTTAGGTTCTTAATGAGAAAATTTTTCATTCGACGTGCAATATTCGCTTTGCTAACGCTGTGGGGAATCACGTTCGTCGTATTTGGTCTCTCGAGATTGGGCCCAGACCCCCTTCTCATTTACGTTAGAGATGACTCGTACGGAATCAGTGAAGACACCCTCCAGAAGCTTCGACAGAAGTGGGGGCTTGATCGTCCGTTCCACGTTCAATATTTGAAATGGATGGGCGCCATCGTTCGTGGTGATCTCGGCGAGAGCATCGCTGCGCAACGTCCTGTAACGAAGATGATAGGCGAAAAGCTGCCGGCCACGTTGCAGCTGGCCGTTGTAGCTTGGCTGTTGGCCTCGATACCCGGTGTGGGATTGGGGGTGTTATCGGCGGTCAAACGCGGCTCTGCCTGGGACTATTTAACTCGTTCGGTCGCTCTTATCGGCCAGGCGACTCCTGCCTTTTGGCTCGCAATCCTGATGATCCTTGTCTTCGCTGTGAGATTAGATTGGTTCCCTCCAGCGACGAAAGCACCATCAACCGAACCATTCTGGACTCAGGTTTCTTATTTTGTGATGCCTGCGATGGTGCTCGGGTTCGACCCATGGGCATCGTATTTGAGATTGACTCGTTCCTCGATGCTCGAAGTGCTCGATTCTGAGTTCGTAAAACTCGCACGAGCGAAGGGTGTCAGTGGTCAGAAAGTTATCTGGAAGCATTCATTGCGGAATGCGCTGATACAGCCTTTGACAGTATCGGCGTTAGTACTTGCATCATTTATCACAGGCAGCGTATTCGTTGAAGCGGTTTTCGCCTGGCCTGGTATCGGAAGGTTGGCTGTTCAGGCCTCGTTAGACAACGATTTTCCTGTGCTAGCGGGAGTTGTACTTCTGTTCGGCACGGCTTACGTCGCAATGAATTTCCTGGCAGACGTTCTCTATGCAGTGATTGATCCGAGAATCCGATATGACTGAGCAAACAACAACAACGGGAACGACTCAAACGTTGTCTCACAGTTTCACGAATATTCCGAGCCAGTTCATCAGGTTTATGAAGCGCTGGCCGGTCATTCCTGCTGCGGTTATGTTCGTGATCATATTTGGTGCGGTATTCGCTCCTTTGTTGGCTCCGTACGAGCCACAAAAGGGCGACCTTCGTGCACGAAACATTCCGCCTGTATGGCTGGATGGTGGTGATTCGGCCCACTGGCTTGGCACCGATAATCTTGGCCGCGATATGTACAGCCGAATGCTGTACGGAGCTCGTATTTCGTTGTTCGTAGCCGCTGTGGCAGTTACTTTTGGGCTGATCGCGGGAACTACTACCGGAATCGTGGCCGGGTACTATGGCGGGATGGTCGACGAAATCCTAATGCGACTCGTAGACCTCTGGTCGTCTTTGCCGTTCTTGTTAATCGCGTTAATTGTGGCGGTTAGTGTTGGGCCAAGCTTAGGCATGGTTATTGCACTGCTCGCGGTAAGTTCGTGGTCGGCAGGTTCAAGAAATATTCGTGCTGAAGTTCTTTCCCTAAGGGGAAGAGAATACGTCCAGATGTCCCGAGTGATGAACGCCTCCGATTTTCGGATTATTGTGCGTCATCTTCTTCCGAACGTGATGCACGTGGTCATCGTGATTACCACACTCCGGACAGGTTCGATGATCATCGCTGAAGCTGGCTTGAGTTTCTTAGGAGTCGGTGTTCCAGCATCGGTACCCACGTGGGGCTTGATGATTGCTCAGGGTCAGAAATTCCTGACAAGCACCTGGTGGATGTCGATCATGCCTGGTGTTGCGATCTTCCTGATCGTGATGTCGTTCAACTTCCTCGGTGACTGGCTCCGCGACAGATTCGATCCACGACTCAACCAATTGGACTAATTCAATTACCGAAGGAATAAGCAACAGGTAATGCATTTCGACGTAATAATCGAAAATGGGCTGGTTGTCGATGGTAGCGGGGCACCCGGAACTGAAAATTCCGTCGGAATCACCGATACCAAAATAACTGCAATTGGTGATTTGAGCGCGGCCGAAGCTTCGAAACGAATCGATGCATCCGGCCACGTCGTCTCCCCTGGCTTCATCGATACACATGCTCATTCCGATGGAGCCCTGCTTAACGACGGTCAGCACGCTGAAGGCGTGCGACAAGGTGTCACCACAGAGATCGTTGGCCCCGATGGGCTAACGTACGCTCCGCTGCCTCGCAAAAAGTACCTGATGTATCGACAGTATTTATCGGGACTTCTAGGCTTACCGCCAGAAGATCTCGATATGTCGTCGATAGGCTCTGCGCTAAATAATTATCACCACAAAACTGCTCCTAACGTGGCGATGTTCCTGGGGCACGGCCCGATTCGTTTGGGTGCAGTGGGTATGGAAGATGTTCCGCTACGGGGCGAAGTGCTTCGGCTCGCAATTCGAACAATGGAAGAATCGTTCGAGCAGGGCGCCTGTGGATTCGCAACTGGTCTTTCGTACTACCCGAATTCGTTCTCCGATTCACAAGAACTGGTAGAGCTATGCAAAGTCGCAGCCAGGTACGATAAAGCGTTTTCGATCCACACACGTAATCACAACGTCGATCGTGCATATTTCGGTGGTGGTGTTGAGGAAGCGCTGGAGATCGGGCGACGATCAGGTGTGAAGGTTCACATCGAGCATTATCGAACGAGCGCAGACAACGCAGGTCGTGTCGACGAAATCATGGAGCCGATCGAGCGGGCTAAAGATGATGGTGTTGATGTAACTCTTGAGTTGTACCCGTACCCGGTCGGCTCAGGGCACCCTCTATCTCACTTCCCAAGCTGGTTCCACGAAGGTGGTACTGAAGCCGCTCTGAGACGACTGGCTGATAAAGAAACCAAGGCGATGTTAGTGCGCGAACTCGAATCGGAAGATTCTTCGGTATTGCACAACTACAGCTGGACCTGGATCGCATCGGAAAAGAACCGCCATTACGAGGGTATGAGCTTTGCGGACGTTGCTACTGAGCGGGCAACGTCGATCGAACAGATGATCTGCGAAGTGATGCTCGAGGAGCGTTTTTCTTGTGGACTTCGTGGCGTGCCGCCGAGCAGTGCTCGCCTGTGGCGTGCAGTTGAAGAAGACATTATGAGTCTTCTTGATCGGCCCGACTACATGGTTGGTTCCGATGCAATTCCAGTTGGCGGCCTTCAGCACCCACGTGCCTGGGGCACGTTCCCTCGAATAATGGGCCGGCTCCGTCGCAGGCATGGATACCCGGTCGAGCAGCTTGTACAGCGATTGGCGCAAAATCCTGCACGACGATTCGGACTTGCCGAGCGTGGTGAAATTCGGGAAGGATTCCGTGCCGATATTTGTATATTCGACCCAGAAATGATCAATGACCTCTCTTCCTTCGAAGACCCAATGATGCATCCCATTGGAATTCCTCACGTGCTCGTGAACGGGCAATTGGTTGTCGAAAATTCCGAGTGCACCGGTGTCATGTCAGGTGAGGGCATACAGGCCGTATAGAAAACTGAAAGATTTAAAACATGACCATTAATAACCGCGTTTATGAAGAACTCGGAATCAAACCCGTAATTCACGCTGCCGGAACAATTACTTCGTTCGGTGGTTCAATGCCTCGACCAGAAGTGATCGAGGCCATGGCTATGGCTTCAACTTCGTTCGTCGGACTAGTCGAGCTCAATGAAAAAGTCGGTGAATATATTGCTCAAGTCACGGGCGCGGAAGCTGGCATGGTTGTGAGTGGAGCAGCTGGCGGAGTTGTGCTTTCGATCGCTGCTTGCATGACCGGAAAAAACGTCGGCTTTGTACGGCAATTACCGAACACAATCGGGATGAAAAACGAACTCGCTATTCAGAAAATCCACCGTGGTGGATACAGCGATATGTACACATTCGCCGGTGCTAAGTTCAACGAGGCTGGTTCGGTAAATGGATGCCTGGCTGAAGAGCTTGATCTTGCGATTAACGAAAACACCGCCGCAGTCGCGTACTTGTTTGGGCCTGGCGTGCTAACTAATGGTCTGACATTGAGCGAAGTCTCCGAAATCGCTCATGCGCGCGGTGTGCCGGTTATCGTTGATGCCGCAGCTATGCTGCCGCCGAAATCAAATCTACGAAAATATATCGCCGATGGCGCTGATCTCGTAACGATGTCTGGCGGAAAGTACATTCGTGGTCCGCAGGGCACGGGTCTGCTGTTCGGCAGGAAAGACCTGATTGAAGCAGCGACGTTGAACACGGCTCCGAACCATTCGATCGGTCGACCCCAAAAGGTTACCAAGGACGAGATGATTGGTTTGCACACGGCGTTGAAGCTGTTCATGGAGTCGGATGACGAAGCTCAGTTTGCGGCGTACAGAGAGACTCTGGCACCGATTCAGGAAAAACTGAAGAACGTTCAGGGGATCGATATGTCGATCAAGCTATCGGCGTCGAAGTACCACGTGCCGACACTTGTGATCGGGCTGAAGTCGAGGGATTCGGGCCGGAACCCGAAAGAACTGCTCAAACAGTTACTTGAAGGTGAGCCACGAGTGTTCATGACTTATGACGCCAATGAAGACGCTATGTCGGTAAACCCGATAAACCTTCAGCCTGGTGAAGGCCCCGTTCTGGGGGCCAGATTAGCCGAAGTGCTTGAATAATATTTCATCACCGGAGTACTAGATTCGCAGGTCTTCTGATTGCCCTGCTGGTTTAGTACTCCGGTGGTAAGTTCTGCTAATCCCGCCGGTAATCCAACTCTTGGCTCAAGTCTCGATAACTACGCCAGCGCCGGATTTGTTGGCGGAGTTGCGGTCCAGCTTTCCCGTGATTTACCGTTCTTGTCCCAAACGACTCTGCCACCCTTGATCGTCATCTGGCACACGATCCGCTTGTCTGTTGGAAAAACTCGGTGGGCGGTTCCATTATCGGTCAGGCCAAAATCACCTTCTGCGATTTCGAACACCGCTATATCAGCGAGTGCTGTTTGTCCAAGATTTCCAAGTTCCGGGTGACCAATTGCGATTGCCGGATCCCAGGTTGATCTCTTCACGATGTCGGCCAAATCCATGCCCAGTGCAAGTAACTTGGTCATCGTTTCTGGCATGGTCGCCTGATTGAACATAATGCTTGGCTCATGCATATCGGTGGAAACGGTATCGGGAAGAAGCCCCTGTTCGATAGCGGCTTTGGCGATGCGGAACGAGAAACTTCCTGAACCGTGCCCGACGTCGAATTTCACGCCGCGGTCCCTCGCTTCGAAGAAATACGGTTTTACCTTGTCGTCGACATCGGTCATTGGCTTGCTGAGCGCGTAACAGTGAGTCACCATGTCGCCCGGGCGTAGGTGATCGAGCATCATTTCTTTCATTGGCCGGGTATGAATTGGCGACTGATCGACCATCAAGAAAACGCCACCGTCTTCAGCGGCCTGAACTCCGCGGTCGAGTGGTTCCCATCCCGGCCCCATGTAGTGAGCGACTTTTACACCGACGATTCTGTCGGGACGTTGGTTTATTTTCGCGGCTGTTAATTCAGCATCCATGTCTTCGAGATCTTGCTCGGGTTCGCCAATCATCCCTTTTCCAACGATGTTGATCAGTGCGAAAACGTTCATCAACGATTGCGTGATGATCGTATCGTTGAACTCATCGAACGTTCGATGCCCAGAACCTCCAGCGTCAACACCGGTTGTTGTGCCTTGTGGCAGGCAATGAGCGTCGGGAAGCACCCCGCCCTTTATGCCAAAAAAGTGTGCATGAATATCAATGAGACCCGGCGTGACCACAAGGCCAGTTACATCAGCAACTGTCCTGGCGAGATCTGGCGAAATGTCCTTGTCGACGAGCGCAATGAATCGCCCCACAATCGCCACGTCGAACAGGCCATCAACGTTGTTCGCAGGGTCGATAACCCGGCCGCCTTTAAGAAGAAGATCGTATATCCGTTCGGTTGTTTTCTCGGCCACCATTTGAACCTCTGATCGCAATAAAAATATGCTCTTGAATGAATGTCAAATCCGCCACATATTAGCTCCACTTATTGGGCTCATGACCTTGTTGTATGCAGGGTGGTGAGACAAAACCCGTCAATATTCGCCGATATGGCTATATTCTTCCGAAACATCTCCAAATTCGGCGGTGCGAACTACGGTTTTATTGAGTCGGCTGAGACGTGGAATTGATAAGTCGAAAGTCGTCGACAAACTAGTCAACTCAAGCATGCAGACTGCGTATCAGCGCCGCTCTAAAAATTTACCCGGAATACTTGTGCGTTTTAAGAGGTGGGGAATACCGAAATCTTGCCTAAGAATATCGACTTGTTTTAGCGATTTTTATCCACAAAAACCGCCTTAAATGTCTCAGCAAGACTAATATGTCGCCAATCGTCGAAATAATAGATCACATAATGTTCGAGCATGATTTCCGAGGTTCTCATGACAACGGCAAACGAGGCATCTCCTAAGTACGATTTACTCCTTAAAGGTGGCCGGGTTATCGACCCTGCGAACAACGTTGATGGCCTGTTCGACGTGGCGATTGTGGGGCGATTCATTGCGCTCGTTGACAAGGACATTTCTTCGGCACTTTCACTTCGAGTTGCCGACGTTACCGGGCTTATCGTCACGCCTGGCCTGGTCGACCTGCATGCACATTTTTATGGGTATTCCGCGGCCGTTCATCCCGATGCACATTGCCTGCCAGAAGGCACCACAACTGCGGTTGATGTGGGCGGGTCAGGACACCTCACATTCGATGATTTCGACGAAAAAATAATCTCTCGCGCCAAAACAAACGTCTTCGCTCTGTTGAATATCGCGGGCGAGGGAATGGTTGGGCTACCGGAGCAGGATCTGGAAGGGATGTCTGTCGACCTCACCTCAGCGAAAATCGCTCAACGTCCAGATCGTATCGTCGGCGTAAAAGTCGCTCACTATCGTGGACCCGGCTGGGAACCGCTAGATCGTGGCGTGCTAGCCGCCGAGAACACTGGTGTTTTCGTGATGGTCGACCAGGCTCCGATCAAATCTCGCCCAAACAACGAAATGTTGTTAGAGCACCTCGGCCCCGGTGATATGACCACTCACTGTTACGGATTCGACAAGCCAATGATCGATGTCGATGACAAGGTAAAACCGTATTTCTTCGAAGCGAGGGACCGCGGTGTGAAATTCGACGTCGGGCACGGAGCAGGAAGTTTCTCGTTCCGAATTGCTAAGCACGCAATTGAGCAAGGGTTCCCACCCGACACTGTTTCGACAGACATGCACACGTCGAGCATTTTGGTCAATCAGAGCACGATGCCTGAAACGATGACTAAATTGATGGCGCTGGGCATGGATTTGGCCGACATTATCGCTCGCTCAACCTGGATTCCAGCGCAATCCATCGGTCATACTGAGCTAGGCAATATCGGGCAAACCGCTTTTGCCGATATCGCGGTTTTGGAAGTCGCTGAAGGTGACTTCGGTCTTACTGATAACGGATCTGGCAACAGGGCATACCGAACCAACAAACGAATCGTGTGCCAGATGACCATCAAAGATGGACAGGTTGTGTGGGATAAAAACGCACGGTCACGCGATGACTGGACGTCGACTCCACCGACAAATCCCTGGACCGTGTAGCACCGTCAAACCTAGCAACACAACGACAGTTGAATGACGATGAATAGCACGACAGAAAAACAAGATGCCGCTGCCAGGCGAGCCCGGGTGATGTCTAGTCATGACTCCGTTGTATTTTCAGGGGATGGAGAACCGCAAACGCCACGGACTGTCATCGAACGGCTCAGCGCAATGCTTGAAGCGGACGAGCTTCGACCCGACACCTACTCGTTGGGTGGAAATGTTGAGGCGTTCGAGCGTCGCATGGCCGAACAACTCGGCAAAGAAGCCGCAATCTGGATGCCAACCGGCACGCTTGCGAATCATCTTGCCCTGCGTCGACACAGTGGCACGAAAGCGCGTGTAGTGCTCCAGGAGCAAAGTCACATCTATCAGGATGAAGGAGATGCCCTGGCGAGGCTCAGCGGCCTGAACGCTATTCCGTTGGCCGGTGGAAAACCATACTTCACTGCCAGCGAACTTCAGAAAGCAATCGACCTATCCGTAACTGGACGAGTGTTGAATCCCATTGGCGCGGTGTCGATAGAGAGCCCGGTAAGACGCCAGGCAGGACAGATGATGCCGTGGAACGAAATGAAGTCGGTGACAAAGCTTTGTCGCGAGGCCGGAATTCCAGTTCATTTGGATGGCGCACGGCTGTACATGATGTCGGCCGCCACAGGTATCGCAGTCAAGAAATATACGGAATTGTTCGACAGTGTGTACGTGTCGACCTGGAAGTATTTCGGATCGCCGTTCGGGGCGATTCTGGCGGGTCCTCGTGAGTTCATCGAAGGCATGTATCACGATCGCCGTATGTTCGGTGGAGGCCTGCCTTCGGCGTACATAGCAACCGCACTTTCGATGAACGGACAGGACGGTTTCGTCGAGCGTTTCGGCGAGTCACTGGCAAAAGCTAAAACTCTGTTTGCACTGATCGACGAACTGCCTGGTGTCAAAATCGGCCAATTCGAACACGGATCAAACGTCTTCGAATTGCAGCTTGATTCTTCAATGGATACAGATCGGTTTATCGACTCTCTGCTCGATTCAGGAATTTCGATTCCATGGCCGAGCGTCGAGTGGCTCGTTCCATTGATGCACGTAAATAGCTCGATACTTCGGCAATCGAATAACGAAATTTTGGAAGCGTTTGCAATCGCTTCCTCAGTTTCAAGATCGTTATAAAAAGCAACTAAAAGCTATTCAGGAACGATCGCAAACTACAGAATCAGGTCAGCAATTTTTCAGGAACTACTCAATAAATATTTCAACGCTTACTGATAGCAATGGAGCACTTCGAATGACATCAACGAACTCGACCGGATCCAAACAGTTCGATGCTCTCGGCCTGAAAAAAATCATCAACGGTAGAAGCTGGGTAACGATTCTTGGCGGCAGCCGAATGCCTGAAGAAGTTCAGGACGCAATGACTGATGCCGCCAACACGTTTATTGATTTTCACGAGCTCAACAAGCGAGCAGGAACGTTGATTGCCGAATATACAGGCGCAGAGGCTGGTCTCGTCGTTGCTGGGGCGTCGGCTGGTCTGCTGGTTCAAGCGGCTGCATGTATGGCTGGTTCCGACCCCGATCACATCTTGCAGCTACCAGACACGAACGGAATGAAAGACGAAATTCTGATTTTTGAGAATCATCGTTTTGGTTTTGAAATTTGCTACCGAACAGCTGGAGCCACACTCAAAGAGTGGGGCAAAGATGAAGGCACTCTCGCCGAGCAATTGGAAGTGGCTATCGACGAAAAAACAGCTGCAGTCACTTACGTTTTCGGACCCTGGATGGACTGTGCTCTGACACTTCGCGAAGTTGTGGCTATCGCCCATGCAAAAGATGTTCCTGTGATCGTTGATGCTGCAGCGATGCTTCCGCCAGCCGACAACCTGACAAAGTACGTTGCCGAGGGTGCCGACCTCGTAACTTTCTCAGGCGGCAAAGGTCTGCGTGGACCTCAGTCAACAGGTATTCTTGTTGGGCGAGCAGATCTCGTAGAGGCTGCTCGATTGAATATGTCGCCTCACGCTTCAGTCGGCCGTGGATCGAAAGTAGCCAAAGAAGAGATCGCAGCTGTGCTCGTAGCATTGAAACGATTCGTATCGATGGATCACGAAGCCGAATGGGCAACATGGAGAGGTTGGTCGGAGACGATCACTGCTTCAGGTCGTAACTTTGATGGGCTACGTCCGGTGATAGAAGATGGCGATCCAAATCGTCAGGGTCCAACCGCGGTCTTCTACTTTGATGAACGTTGGGATGGTCCGTCATCGAAGGAAATTCAAGCCAACCTGGCTGCCGGCAACCCGTCCATACATGTTGGGGTCGGCAACTACGGCGATGAGCTATACGTGAGCCCCGTTGCGCTTGAATCTGGTGAGGCAGAGACCGTCGCCGAGGCGCTACGGGCAGCCTTCAGTTAACCGCTAGTTTTGCGTTCATTTGGGAGAATTACCTTCTCTCAAGTGAACACCGGCAATTTGTGCAAGAACAAATTAAGGATTAGGAATGGAAGTGGATAGAAACTACCGGTGCAAAGTGGTCAAACCAGACGATTTCGATGAATTCTGGGATGGTGTTCTAAGCGACGTTAACGCCATTGATCTTGATCCAAGTATGGAGAAGGACGATCTGCGATCGAACGATGAAGTTGACGTATACCAGGTTTATTACAACAGCCTCGACCACGTGAGAATCTCTGCCTGGTATTCGGTACCCAAAGGCGCAACCGGAAAACTGCCAGCGATGATTCAGCTACCCGGCTATCAAAGCGATCCCCCGATCGCCAGAGAGTGGGCTGCGAAGGGATACGCGTGCATTTCTGTTAACCCTCGTGGCAAGGTCAGAAGCCGAACACAGTTCGATCCTGGTTACCCCGGCCTGCTCACTTATGGAATCGTCGATAAGAATTCGTATTCTTATCGCGGGTTCTACGTTGACGCATGGCGAGCGGTTGATTTCCTGCTCAGTCGACCAGAAGTCGACGGGGCAAATATTGGCGCAGTCGGAGGCAGTCAGGGCGGCGGACTGGCGATCACAATCTCGGCAATGCGCAAAGAGGTTAAGGCAGTGTCTATAAGCGCGCCGTACCTATGTGGGTACATGGACGCCATTGAACTGACTCACGCGTACCCGTTCCACGAAATCAACGACTATCTGCACACGCACCCGGAACGCCGTGAGGACGTTGAGAACACTGTCGCGTATTTCGACGGCATTTCTTTTGCCGACAAAATCGAATGTGCTGTCATCCTGAACGTCGGACTGCAAGACAACGTCGTGCCACCCGAAACGGGCTATGCCGTGTTCGACGCAATCGCCAGTAACAACAAGAAGTTCTACGAATACGACGGGCACGGTCACGACGCTGGCAGGTACATGCACGACGCGATTATCGACAAGTTTTTTGAAGCCGAACTGAAGGGCGGGAACTAGAGAAATGTATGGAAACAAACCCGCTGACTTCGAGAACTTTTGGGACGATGTCGATAACGATCTTGCCGGTATTTCGATAGCTCCAGAAGTCGAGTACATCCGAATGCGCTCGAACAACGATGCTGATCTTTATGGCGTGCGCATCACCAGCGTCGGACCATACCGGTTATTTGCCTATCTAAGCATTCCAAAGGGTGAAGGTCCGTTCCCTGCGATCTACTACGTGCCGAAGAACGGAAGCGTTCACGAGGTAATCCCTCAGGGCACTGCGACCGGCATTCGTAGTCGTTACGTAACCTTCTCGGTTGCAGGGCGCGGAATGAGGAACTCAGATAAGCCATACACGGCCATGTATCCCGGACAGCTGACTGATGGTTTGGAAAGTGCTGATACGTACGTGTATCGAGGCATCATAGCCGACGCCCTTCGAGGTCTGGAATATCTGATTACACGCCCGGAAGTCGATTCAACAAGAATAGTCGCATGGGGTAACGACATCGCCGTTCTGGCAGCGGCACGTAGAAACGAAATCACCCATGTGGTATCAACCCCGGCTTACCTGTTTGACCCGGTTGAACACGCTTTGAAAACGTCTTCATATCCGCTCGCCGAGTACAGTGATTATCTTCGTCTGTACCCGGACAGAAAACATGATGTCGAATCGATATTGTCGATGTACAACACGCGTTGGCACGCGCCTGAGGTCAAAGCGGAAACTCTGCTGAGGGCAGATCACTCAAGCGGTATATACAACCCGGACGTACTTTCTGATCTCGAGAATGGCATCGCCGGAAACGTGACCGTACACGAATCGGAAAGGTCGGGCTTCAAGGACGGGCTTTTCGCTGAGAAATGGATCACCGAAAAGTTTTTCGGCGCAGATGCCACGGCGATCGTGCCTGAGCACTGGCGTAGCGCACTTTAGCCGATCGATTGGTTTGTAGCGTTCTGTCAGAACCAGTGCAGGCAAACGCCATGAAATTATTGGTTGTGCCTCCCACGTGGTGTCTATTGAGCGCCTTTCGCGGAAAAGCCCCCGCATTTCTACGAGGACTTCTTCAGTTTGGTTTCAGTTTGGAGCGGGAGACGAGGATCGAACTCGCAACCCTTTGCTTGGGAATTAAATCAACCCTGCCCCAGACTGTCCCTGATGCACCATTCGCGCAGTTGGATTCGTACTAGAAGCCGTTAGAAACTGCCCTACACTGCCTCAGGCTATTCCAGAGCGTCCGTTGGAACAGTATTGGAACAAACAGCCTCAATCGTTAGGGCAGATCGTCCATAGCTGCGGGTCGGTCTCGGTCAA
>CAJWWK010000058.1 GCA_913048295.1 uncultured Dehalococcoidia bacterium | reverse complement strand
GCAGGACTTTTTGCACGCCGGGGCCGGGTCCTGCCGCCGCCTCGTACGCATCCTGAACTTCGTCGAGCGGCATCACGTGTGAGACGACCGGCGTGAGATCGATCCGCCTGATCTGCAGATTGGTCACGATTCTTTTTGCGTCGTCCACACCTGGCCAATCTGTCGAGGTTATGGTCACCCCTTCCGGAACAAACGTGCCGGACTCGACGAATCTTGAAGCGCCGTAAGGCTCGACGAAAATAATGTTGCCGCCTACTTTGACCGACTTCATCGCCACTTCGATGCCGGGGCCGTCCCGTAGCGCACCGACGATCACAACGTCGCTCCGGTGGTCTGCAGCTCCCCCAGCACTCGCAAACACCTCTTCCGCATAGCTAGCCGCAAGGGTCCTGCGTGCTGAATGACCTTCGATAGCAGAAATCCTGTCTTTTACCCCGGCAGTTCCGTTATTCAGGGCGATCAGGGCAGTCAAGCCGATCGGATCGCAGCCCACGACCGTGTAAGTGCCGACCGGTGAAGCCGCAAGCGCCATCGCCGCGGCACCCGTGCCAAGAGCTGCAGTACCACCGGCAAGAACGGCTCGCTCCTCGCCCGAAGCCGCGATTTTCGTGAGTGTCGTATCGGCATCGGGCACACGAACGTACTCGGCATGGCCTCCGGGAAGAGTTTTCGACCCGAACAACTCGGACCTGCTGCCGCCTGCCACGTGCTGGATCGTGTTGGTCACGAGATCGTCCAATTCGATCAGCGAGACGTCTCCACCGGTTTCAACCACGATGCCGGCGAACTCACCACCGGGCGTGGTTTTGTGCGCAGTTGAGCCCGCACCCAGGAACGAATCGACATCCCAGGGCCCGATCGCTGCGGTGGTAACAAGAACGATCGCATCGCCGGGATCCCGCGGGGCAGGGCGGGGGAGTTCGATGATTTCTGCCCGGCCATTACCGGGGAATGCGACTGTCTGCATGGGTGATCGGGGGGGCTCTAGAGGTGGTCCTTGATCTGCCGGGCGACTTTCGCCGTCATTCCCGGTGCCGCCGCAATCTGTTCTTCCGTAGCCTCGCGAATACCCTTCACAGAACCGAACGTGCGAATAAGCATCTTGCGTCGCTTTGGCCCAACGCCCGGCACCGAATCGAGCGCCGACTTCACCGAAGCCTTGCCTCTCAGGTTCCGATGGAACGTAATGGCAAACCTGTGCGCCTCGTCACGTGCCCGCTGCAACAGGAACAACGCCTGTGAATTCCGGGGCATGATCACCGGCTCGGCAGCATCCGGGAGGAAAATCTCTTCCTCCCGTTTTGCGATCGACGCCAGTGAGATGTCCTGTAATCCGAGGAACAGCATCACCTCGATAGCCTGGGTCAGTTGGCCCTTACCGCCATCGATCAACACCAGGTCGGGCGTCGCGGCAAAGCTGGCCTTCTCGTCCCCGCCATCCCGTGCGTTCTTCAGTCGCTTGAACCTGCGGGTGAGCACCTCTCGCATCGACGCAAAGTCATCGTTCTGGTCGTGGCTCTTGATCTTGAACCGCCTGTAATCAGACGAAAGCGGCTTTCCGTCCTGGAACACCGACATGCTCGCAACCGTGTTCGTGCCCTGGATGTGAGAAATGTCGTAACACTCGATACGGTGCGGCAACCTCGGAAGACTCAGCTCTTCCTGGAGTTCCGACATCGCGGTTTCCATCCGGTCGGTATCGGAAAGCCATTTCAACTTCAGCTGTTCGAGTCCGTGTCCAGCGTTGTCGCTGACCATCTTGACCAGGCGGCGCTTGGGACCCCGCTGCGGTATCGCTATCTCGACAGGTCCGTTTCGGCGCGACTCCAGCCACTGTTGAATCATCTCCTCGCCGCGGATCGACTCCGGGACCAGGATTCTCCGGGGCACGTGCGGGGCAGACGAATAGAACTGCTCGAAAAACCGTGCGAGAATCTCCTCCCCTGGCTCGTCGCGGGTGCCGCTCATGATGAAATGGTCCCTGCCGACAAAGTTGCCATGTCGTACAAAGAAAATCTCGACCCACGCCTCTTCACCGCCGTACGCCGCAGAGATGACATCGAGATCCTCCCTGCCCAGCCCGACGACTTTCTGGCCCTCGTACACCCGTTCTATCGCCTTCAGGCGGTCCCTGAGAGCGCCGGCCCGCTCGAACTCAAGTGAGTCTGAGGCCTCAAGCATCGCCGACTCGAGCCCGGTCACGACTTCACGGGTATTGCCTTCGAGGAACAGCACGACCTGGTCGATGACCTGTGAATAGTCGATTTTCGAGGCGTATCCGGTGCAGGGAGCCACGCAGCGCTTGATGTGGTACTCGAGGCAGGGACGGTCGTCGGTGCCCGTTATGACCTTCGTACACGAACGATAAGGAAACAGCCGTTTCAGCAGGTCCAGCGTCTTGCGGACGCTTCCGGCTGAAGCGAACGGACCGAAATAGCGCGCGCCATCGTTGGCCGTCCTCCGAGTGACGTAAACCCGTGGGAAGTCTTCCGCCAGGTCGACCTTGATATAGGGATACGTCTTGTCGTCTTTCAGACGGATGTTGTACTTCGGTTTGTGCTCCTTGATAAGCGAGTTTTCAAGGAGCAGCGCCTCCTGTTCGGATTCCGTGACGATGTACTCGAAATCGTGAATCCGGGAAACAAGATCGAAAGTCTTGGCGTCGAGGTTCTTCTTGGACCCGAAATACGAGCGCAGCCGATTACGCAGCGATGCCGATTTGCCGATGTACAGGACCCCGCCATCGGCGTCGCGATGAATATAAACACCCGGCTGTTGGGGCACTCCGGCGAGTCGGGTTGAGAATGTCCGTGTTTTCGCTGGCAATTGCTGTTCAGGCCATCCGCTTGATCTGCGTCCAGGGAGACTGGTGCTTTCGAATCGTTTGATTCGATTGGTCGAATCGGGTACTAACACCCGGGTTCGGGCACCAGTATCAGATTAGATCATGCTGGCGAAAGGCTAAATAGCAAACGTCAGTATGACGAGGGCAACCACGATCACCCCGGCCAGGGTCCCCAGTTTTTTTAGCTCGGCCGGCAGCGAGCGGGTAAAGATTTCGGAGCGCGCACCCGCAATACGGGTCGTCCGCTCAACGCGGGCCCGCACATGCGGGGCTGCGTCCGAGGATGCAGGGGCGTCTGAATCCTCGGAGTCGTCATTTGTACGCGGAGTCGGCTGCGACCGCGCAAATACGTTCGGGCGACTTGTACGGCGGTTTTTTCGAGCCCCGGATTTTCGAGTGAATTTCGGCATTGCTAAGAAGTTATTTCAGGGGTTATGGGTGCTTGTTGGTTCGATTATTCAGAAGTCGGATCGGACTGGGCGAATGTGGATTCTGCCCACCTCAATCCCTTTTCTGTCATTACTTTCGCGGCATCGACGGTCACCTGGGCTGCGTACTCAAGCGAAACGTCGGAAGTGTTCCACATGAAATGATACAAGAACGGATCGATCGGGCTCGACCCGAAAGCCTTATCGAAATACCTGTCTTGGGCCAGATCCGTGTGTTCAATGAGCTGTTCGGCCTGCTCCGACGTTTCGAGCCGCATCTGCTGCTGTACGCGCGTTACCCTGTCTTCCATCTTCGCCACAACGCCGACACGGAGCACAACGGGGTTGTCGCGGAGGATTTCGGCACCGCCGCGACCGAGCAGTACCACGTTGTCGATCTCGGCAAGATCGTTTATAACCTCGGCGGCGGTTTCGATGAAGTGCTTTTCATCAATCTCCTCGGCGCTCGTGTGCGGAGGTTCCTCCATCTCGCTGTAGGGCCTTGCCAGCAGTTGTTCGATACCCGGGCCGAAGTACGGATCGCCACCCATGCCGGCTATTGCCGATCGGTGGAGCATTCGCTGGATGGTCTGTGCAAACCTGCTCGCGAGCGTAGGCACACGTCGTTCCTGATCGGCCAGCGCCGTAACAGTCGCGCCAACCCGCTTTGCAATATCGGCCAGCATCAGGCGGTCGATGAAATCTAGGTCCAGTTCTTTCGCAACCATGCGGCCAAGGTCAGGGCCGCCCGCGCCAAGTCGGCCTTCGATCGTAATGACTGACAAATGTCCCTCCGATAACCGGGTCAGGCCCGGGGGTGAGCCTTCGCATACTCACTGCGAACATGTTCGTTCGTCAGATGAGTATATATTTGCGTCGTAGCTATGCTCGAATGCCCGAGCAGTTCCTGCACGTGCCGCAGGCTTGCCCCACCGTGCAACAGGTGAGTTGCGAAGCTGTGTCGCAGCATGTGTGGAGTGATCTTAGACGAAATTCCCGCCAGGATCGCAAGCCGGTTCAATCGCAACCAGAACGCCTGGCGTGTGATTCGTCCGCCCCGGCGGTTCAAAAACAGTGCGTTTTCATCGGATTTTCGCGGAAATTCGGACTGCGCTGCCCTTCGTCCAACCGGCCGTACCTGCGAGGGACGGGAGAAGGTCACATATTCCGACACCGATTCCACCGCGGTGTCGTAGATCGGGATAATTCTCTCTTTCGAACCCTTTCCAATCGTCCGAACGGTGCCACTATCGAGATCGACATCCCGCAGGTCGAGGCCCACGAGTTCAGAAACGCGCAGGCCCGCGGCGTACATTACCTCGACCATCGCGTAGTCGCGGGCATCTTCGGCTGAATTCAGGTCCGCAGCGGTCTCAAGGAGTTGATCTACATCGTCGATGCTGAGTACTTTCGGCAGTGATTGGCCTGCGCGCGGCTGGCGCACATCGACAAGCGGGTTATCGTCGATGATCTGTTCGTCCTTCATAAACCTGAAAAACGATCTGGCGGCCGCGATTTTCCGCGACCTGGTCGAATTCGCGTAGCCACGCTCATCGAGATCGTCGAGAAAGGCCCGGATGTCTTGTTCGACCACAGAAGTCCACCTTGTTGGCGGCTGTGATTGCTCGGCGAGGAAACTAACAAGCGATGAGAGGTCGTTGCGGTATGCGGCGAGGGTGTGAGCGGAAGACCCGCGTTCGACGGCAAGGTAGTTCAGGAACGTTTCAAGCTCGGCAAGCACGCGCAGAAGGCCCTTTTATATCGGCGGGTGGCATTTCGACATCCAGATCACTGTATTTGAAATGCGGTGGATAGCGCATTTCGGGGTTCCGACCGAAATCGTTCGATTCTGGGCAGCAGCCGGTTCCTAATGTCGGGAGTGCTACTCGAAATTTAACTGCGTCAAAATCTTGGAAGGCCGGGGCCATTCGATCTCGATCAACCCCGGTAAACCAAGGGATTCCCAAATCGGGACCGGGTCGGTATCCAGCAATTCGGCCACGAAAGTAGATATCACCGTACCGTGAGCGATGACTGCGACTGTCTGGTCGGCCCCGGAGGTCTCCATCGATCGCTCGACGGCTGCACCGAAGCGCATTCGCGCTGTGCCCACGGCTTCGGAACCGTAAATATGCTCGTTTTGATTGCGGATCGACTCGATCACGGTCGATCGCCAATCCTCGGCATCAACGATCGGAGTACCGTGGCGCTCGTGCTCTCGCAGGTCGTGTACAGCATTTACCGGCAGCCCGATCGTTTCACCCACGATTTCAGCCGTCTGGACCGTCTTTATCTCGTCACTCGAATGCAGGGCACCGATCCCGCGCATGGCCAGGTAGTCCGCCAGCAGGCCGGCACGGCGTTTTCCACGGTCAGACAGAATCTACTTGGAAGGCGGCAACTCGAGATCGACTGCGGGTTCCGAGTGTTTGACGAGGATTAGCTTCGGCATAGGGTTGAGTTTACCCGGAGATAAATCGACTCTGAATCGCCTTATGTCCCGACTTCGCGGCAAACCCGGTAGTTGCAAAGTCCGTAGACTGGTCTGGACTGCTTGAATCGATATATCCGGTTGGACATTTCACAGCCGACCCCAGCGCAAAACACAGCCCCGTAAAACCAAAAAATCCAACTGTCGCGGCCAGACAGTCGCAGCCACGAGAACCACTAAATGCCAATTGCCGACATCGCAATCCCTTTCAACCCGAATCTCGTCGCCGGCGGGAGCTTTTCGCTCAGCTGGCACGGATTGCTGAGCTTCGTCGGAGTCGCCGCGGCCATCTGGATGGTCGGACGCGCCGCGATCAAAGAAAACCTCGACCAGGACATGGTTTACAACACCGCGATCTTTGGCATCGTCGGTGGCATCGTCGGGGCGCGGCTCGTCCACGTCTTCGACAACTGGGATGTCTACGGCGGCGACCCCGGGCGGATCATCGCAATCTGGAACGGCGGGATCGGCCTCTGGGGCGGGATCTTGGGTGGCTGGATAGCTGGCGCACTCTACGCATATTTCAAAAAGGCCCCGGTCGGGAAGCTCATGGACATCGCGGCACCCGCGATGTTCGTCGGGCAGTCGCTGGGTCGAATTGGCGACATCATCAACGGCGAGCACTGGTCACGCGCACTCGACGCCGGCTGGGGCTGGTACTTCACCCACCCCTCCAGCCCGGGCCGAGCCGGTGCAGACCGCTTTTTCGGCAACCCTGAGCGTGCCGTGCACCCCACAGTCGTCTACGAAATCATCTGGAACATGATCGGCCTTTTCGTGATCACCAGGCTCAAAGGCAAACTAAAACCCACCGGGGCGATCTGGATGGTCTATCTAACCTGGTATTCGGTCGGCAGGTTCGCGATCCAGTACTTGAGACTCGACGACGTGAAGTTCTGGGGACTCCAGGAAGCGCACCTGATCGCGATAATCGTGCTCGCCTTCACGGTCCCATACATAATTATGAAAGTCCGCTGGGCCGACAAAAACACCGGCATCGACGACGGCGGCGACTCCCGTTCGGCGGCCCGGCGAAAGCGGGACCGGCAGCGAGAGCAGGCGAAGGCCTGAGTTTTAGCCGCGCGCGTTCCGAGACGGTCGTATGTCCCGCAGACCGAGCTGGCGACGCGTCTTGCCCCGCCATACCTCTGATCGGAGCTGGTACAAGATATCTACCGGTCCCGACCCGAGTTCCCGGTCGCCAAGCCCGAAACCGATCGAATCGACCCGCCGACCATCGGCATCGAAACTGACCCTGAGATGCCTGCCGCCCGCACCCACAGTCCGCACATCGAGTGGCAACGCTCCGTATGTGACAAGCACCGGCTCTCGGTTCGCCTCCCCAAACGGCTCCATCGACGCCACGAAATTCCAGGTCGCAACCGTCAGGTCTTCGAGTTCAACTTCGGCATCGGCGTGCATCACGGGGAGAGCCGGTGCACCCAGCACACCCCATGCAGCACGTCGTCTCAAATCTTCAAGCAGATCGGCGAGTCGCTCCTGCCTGATCGAAAAACCGGCAGCCCGTGCATGGCCCCCGAAGCGTTCGAACTCCTCTGCGTGGGTCGATAGCGCGGCATGAAGATCGAGGACCGTGTTCGAGCGGCACGATGCACGGGCGAAGCCGTCGATCACCTGGTAGGCCACCGCGGGCTTGCCGGTGAGTTCATTCAACCTGCCGGCGAGGGGCCCAAGCAGGCCCATCGGAAAGCCATCGCAATTCACTGCCACAATGGGATCGTCGGAACCGACATCGAACTGGTCAGCGACGTGGTCCCACGCCTCCTGGCTGAGGGTCCTTCGTTTTGTGTTGTCGGAATCGAGCCGTTCGGCCAGGGCAATCGCCTCAGAACCGTCATCCGTTATTAACAGCTCCAGGCTCGGCCCGGCATCGCCCATCCGTCCAGGAGCGTTAAGTCTCGGCGCAACGTAAAACGAAATCAGTTCGGCGGTGGGTCTTCCTGACGCACCGGGAGACCGTGAGATATCGAGCAGGGCCCGCAGTCCGGGGAGTTCAGTCTGGCCGAGCAGGCGGAGGCCCTCGCGGACGAGAGTCCTGTTTTCAGAAACCAGCGGAACGATATCGGCGATAGTTCCCAGCGCAGCGAGCGGAAGCAGTTCAGTAGGAATACCGTATCCCGCGGCGTCAGAGAGGGCCTGGGCCAATTTGAAGGCGACACCTGCCCCGGAATAATCTACCTGCGCCGATCCGTCGTCGCCGGTATGCGGGTTGACGAGGGCCACCGCGTCGGGACGTTCGGTCTCGATCAGGTGGTGGTCCGTGACGACGGTATCGATGCCGAGCCGTTTTGCATAGGCGATCTCGTCAACGGCCGTCGAGCCTGTGTCGACTGTCGTTATCAACATGGCTCCGGCATCGTGAAACGAATCGATTGCACCCACCGACAATCCGTGACCCTCGGTCTCCCGATTCGGAATGTATGGAACAGCTTTACCACCCAGCTTGCGGACGATGCGCAGGACAATTGCCGTTCCCGTCAGGCCATCGACATCGAAATCACCGAACACCCCGATGGTCTCGCCGTCTTTGATCGCCCGGGAAATTCGGTCAACCGCGGCGGCCATATCGGGCAGGCCATGTGGGTCGAGGAGGTCGTTGAGTCCAGACGAAAAATAATCGGCCACATCGCTATCGTTACGGACACCCCGGTTCCACAGCAACCGCGCAGCCAGTGGTCCGCGGATACCCGATCCCAGGGCACCCAGATCGAGGCGAAATCCGGGTGGTGGCGGTTCGGTGATCTGCCATTGTCGGTCGAGTGTCATATTGAGTAGATCGACCTGTTACCTGTAACTGTCGCCGGGTGATTTTTTGGAATCGGCTATTGCTGGAAACTCTTGAACACCAGGCTGGCATTGTGCCCGCCAAAGCCCAGCGAGTTGGACATCGCAACGTCGACCGCCTGTAGGGCCGCGGTGTTGGGGGTGTAGTTCAGATCGCAATCGGGATCGGGCTCATCAATGTTGATGGTTGGTGGGATGACCCCTTCCATGATCGATAGCACCGAAAAACCCGCTTCGATGCCGCCGGCTGCCCCCAGCAGGTGCCCGGTCATCGACTTGGTAGAGCTGACCGTCAGGTCGTACGCATGATCGCCAAACATCTTCTTCATGGCGATGGTCTCGAACTTGTCGTTCATCTGGGTCGAAGTGCCGTGCGCATTAATGTAATCGACCTCTTCAGGAGCCATACCGGCATCGGCAAGGGCCCACTTCATTGCCCGCGCCGCCCCTTCGCCTTCAGGGTGTGGCTGCGTGACATGATGTGCATCGCTCGATGCACCGTAACCGACAAGCTCCGCCATAACCTTCGCACCGCGCTTCTCAGCATGATCGAGCGACTCCAGCACCAGTAGTCCGGCGCCTTCGCCCAGAACGAAACCGTCTCGCCCCGTATCGAACGGCCGCGACGCGGCCTGGGGGTCATCGTTTCGTGTCGACAGGGCCATGCACGAGTTGAACCCGGCAATACCGATCGGGCAGACCGCGGCCTCGGTACCCCCGGCGACAATTACATCAGCGCGTCCGCGGCGGATCATCTCAAGCGCCTCGCCGATCGAATCGGTACCCGTCGCACAGGCCGAGACGGTCGAAAAGTTAGGGCCTTTCGCACCGATCATCATCGAGACCTGTCCGGAAGCCATGTCGCCAAGCATCATCGGCACAAGGAACGGACTGACGCGCTTCGGGCCCCTGTTGAGCATGATTTCGTGCTGTTCGGTAATCGTGATGATTCCCCCGACCCCGCTGCCGATCAGGACGCCGACGCGGTCGGCATCCTCTGCGGCCATATCGATGCCAGCGTCCTCAAGCGCCTCAACGGTGGCCACACAGGCAAACTGGGCAAACCGGTCGAGCCTTCTCGACTCCTTGCGACCGAGCGAGGCGGCGGCATCGAAGTCGTCCACCTCGGCCGCGATGCGGGTAACGAAATCCTCTGCGTCGAACAATGAAATATGATCGATGCCAGAGCGGCCTGCAACCAGCCCATCCCAGGTCGAATGGCGGTCCAACCCGAGCGGTGTGACGAGACCGATACCTGTAACGACGACGTGAACTGTCATTCGGTGACCTCTTGGCGCGTCCGGGAATTATGATCCGGAAACACCTACCAGCGACGTTCCATCCGCAGGTCAGTTACTCACCCGGCGCTGGAGTCGTCGAAAAGCGACCGGGCGAGTATATCAACGGCCAGTGCGCCTCACGCTCGGAATCCGGGCGGCTTAACTCGAACTTTTGTCCTAATGTGTCTTCGGGAACCGATCGATTGCCCACAAATGCCGGATCACTCGCCGATGATAGTTCGGCCTAACATTGAACCGGAACTATTTTTGTTTCGGGGGGGCAGGAAAGATGACCTCGGGGGCAGTAGGCCGTTGAAAGTCCTGATCGAAACGCACGGGTGCAAACTGAACACCGCAGACAGTCAGCGTCTGGCGAACGAGTTTGTGCACTCGGGCTACGAAATCGCCGAGGGCGACGGCATCCCCGACGTGTTTGTGCTGAATACGTGCACCGTGACCCATGTCGCCGATAAAAAGGCGCGCCAGGCGCTTAGCCGGGCGAGGCGCAAATTTCCCCAGACGATAGTGGTTGCCGCCGGGTGCTATGCCGAGAGCGGCACCGGCGATCTTGAAGCGTTGAGCGCAACCGACATCGTGATTCCGAACACCCGCAAGTCGGAAATCGTTCAGATCGTCAGTTCGAGGACCGGGATGGAATGGCAGGGCGAAGTTGGCGCGGGCGACGAGGTTGGGCACCTGCTGGGCCGCACGCGGGCAGCAGTCAAGATCCAGGAGGGCTGTGACCAGGTCTGCTCATACTGCATCGTGCCGAAGGTGCGCGGGCGTGAGCGGAGTATCCCAAAAACGGCAATCATCCAGCAGGTCCAGGCACTTTCTTCGGCCGGATGCCCCGAGGTAGTCCTGACCGGAACTCAACTTGGTTCGTACGGGTTCGATCTCGAAGGGTCCGACCTTGTCGACATGATCAGGTCGGTTCTTGAAGAGACCGATATAAGGCGGCTTCGTATTTCATCGTTACAACCGCCAGAATTCAAGGACGGGCTGCTGGAGCTATGGAGCGGAGTTGGAAAAGACCGTCTGTGTCCGCACTTCCACATTCCGCTGCAAAGTGGGAGCGACCCGATTCTCGAGCGCATGCGACGTCGTTACACGGGAGCCGGGTATCTGGAAGCAGTTCAGGCGGCCAAGGCGGCGGTCGAGGGTTGTTCAGTCACAACCGACGTGATCTCGGGATTTCCCGGCGAGACCGACGAAGATCACAATTCGACACTCGAAGTGCTGCAGGTCGCCGAACTGGCCGACGCACACATCTTTCCCTATTCGGCCCGGCCCGGAACCAGCGCCGCACATTTTCCCGATCATGTCGAGGTTACCACTCGTGCCCAACGGGCCGTACAACTCAGGGAAGCCGCCGATGCAATGGCGAGAACACACCGGCAGGGGTTTGTGGGCACCGTTCGGCCGGTGCTGTGGGAAGGCGCAAGGGGCCGGAGCGGTTTGACCGACAACTACCTTCGAGTTCGACTTGAGAACGACGAGATTATTGCTGCCAAAAACGGCGTACGCGATCGTTCCGGCGACGGTCTGATCGAGGATGTCCGCATCGTGCGGCTCGAGGGTCTCCAGTTGATCGGGTCAGTCGCGGGGTGATCTGGTAGTGGTGTGAGCGTCCATTCAGCCATCCTGCATTTGACTTACTCCGCCAACATGATGTGAGTACGTTCAATTTACGACTGCGTGATTTTGTCATTCTGAACTTGATTCAGAATCTCCCTCGATCTCGTACCATCCGGCAGCGAGGTCGGCCCAGTCCCCGTTTTTTGCTTTCACCAGGTTGATCTTCCATTTGCGACGCCATGCCTTGATCTGCTTCTCGCGTCCAATCGCGATGGTGATGTCGTCGGATTCTTCAAACCAGACCAACCTGTTCAATTTTTATCTGGAAGGGCACTTTGAACCGGTGCCACTGCGGTGCTGCCAGACCCTCCTGAACAGGTCTCCTGTCACGCCGGTATAGAGTGTGCCACCGCGATTTGTGAGCATGTAGACGCAGTAAGTTCTTGATTCCATGGGTGTGCGGAGTTGAACACGGCAGTCCAGGAAGGTTCTGAATCAAGTTCAGAATGACAATATTTCTGCGGTCGCTGGCGACGCCAGTTCGATTCATCGTCATGCTATTTCGACTCAGTGGTAATTTCGAAGCGGACTCGTCTGGTATCCGATTGAAGTTCAATAATCGGAGGCCACTTAAGCAAAAGAGCCACCCCCGGGCGATGGGGTGGCTCTTTTCGGACAGTCTGTAAACGGCTTTCGGCAGGTTAGAAATCGACCGGGCGCAACTCGATGTTGCCGTGGCGCCGCTCCAGGTAGCCGGCCGACTGGTGGTAGCCGTGGGCAAAGACCATAAGCCACCCTTCCTTCTCGCAGCGGTCGAGTAGCTCCTTCTTCATCGCCAGCGACTGATCGGGATACCGGTCGAACGCAGTGATGTAGGGCAGGGGAATGTGGTTGGGCGTTGGGATCAGGTTCGCGAGGTAGATGATCCGTTCGCTACCCGTGTTGATCAGCACGACCTGGTGGCCGTCTGAATAGCCGTCGGTGACAATCGTGCTGACACCGGGAACGACCTCGGTATCGCCATCGAGCAACTCGATCATTCCATTTTCATCGAGGACCCGCAGGTGTTCGACGCCGGGACCGTACATCGGAACCGACCGCTCGTTCGGTGAGAACGCCTCGTCCCAGGCTGCCCGCTGCACGAGGTACTTTGCCTTCGGGAAGGTCGGGATGATTGTGCCCTCACGATCGAGGCGGGTCGCGCCGCCGCTGTGTGAGAAGGCCAGGTGAGTAAGGATTACGAAGTCGATCTCGCGGGCGCTCACGCCGTTGTGTCGCAGGTTCCGCAGTAGCTTCGAAGACGAGTGGCCGTAGATTTCGCGGGTTATTTCCGGCTCCTTGTTACCGATTCCGGCATCCACGAGGATGTTCGCGTGAGGAGTCTTGATCAGGAGCGAGTTCAGTCCGAGTCGCACGCGGTTTTTGCGATCGGGCTTTGCGTTCTGCTCCCAGAGAATCTTCGGGACGGGTCCAAACATCGGACCGCCATCGAGCAGGAAAGTACCGTCGCTGACTAACCTGACGGCAACACTATCTGTAGTCATCTTGACGCCTCCAAGGCCACTTCCGGCCTGTAATCAAATCGGTGCACGAGCGGACACTCGTTGCGTTTTGGCGCCGTCGGCCCGGTCACCCGGGCCACGGCTATGTATTGCGGAATGCTGAAATCCCTGCAGCTTCGAGAGCGGTGAATGCAATCGAGCTGTGTGACACATGGAACCGTATGGGTTTTCTGGTTGTTCATACAAGGTACATCCGTACTCATTCATAGTCAATAACCTAAGTATTGTTTCGAACGAGTTCAAAACTAGGTATAAAATGCGAGTTCAAATGAGAGGCAGCACTTACGCGTTATTACGCGCGGTTCGGACGCTCCGGTCGCCACTCAAATACAATCACCGTGCAGCCTGGAAGTACCACTTGTGGCCGTTAAACTGGGTTGTGGGCGCACACCGGGTCGGGTGCAGAGATGCCTGGGCTGTTTACGAGCCGCTGCCGCCGGAGATGCAAGCTGTGTTGAATGGCCGGTGCGAGAAAGCCGTGCAGGCCAGAATGACGAAATAGGAGTTGGTTCTGTTGGAAATTACAGTTGTCGAGGGTGATGTCACCGAGATCGAGACCGAAGTGTTGATCGTGAACCTGTTCGAGGCAGTGGACGCGCCCGCGGGGGCAACAGGCGCGGTCGATTCCGCGATTGGCGGTCTGATAACAGAGCTAATAAGCGATGGTGAAATCACCGGAGCCGCAAGTGCGTCGGTGCTAATCCACACACCAAACTCCGCCTACCCGAAATTCAAACCGTCACGTGTACTTGTCGTCGGGCTCGGTTCTGAAGAATCGTTCGACCTGAACGTAGCGCGCCGTGTCTCGGCTGCGGTAATCCGCAGGCTGCGGACATCGGGAGTCAAAAACGCCGCGACGATCGTTCACGGTGCGGGAATCGGCGGGATCGACCGCGCGGCCGGTGCCCAGGCTCTTGCAGAAGGTTCGCTACTGGGCTCGTACCGGTTCAACAAGTACAAGAAAGCCGACCCCAAGCGGCGGGATAACATCGAAACCCTGACCGTAATCGAGCACGATTCGTCGAAAATGAGCGCCATCTATGCTGGCGTCGAAAAAGGCATTGTGTATTCGCAGGCCGACACCCTAGCCCGTGATCTCGTGAACGAACCGGCCAACAAACTCTCCCCGTCCGACCTTGCCGCAGTGGCAGAACGGGTAGCGGCCGACGGCGGCATCAGCTGCGTCGTCCTCGGAGAGAGCGACGTAAGCAAACTCGGAATGGGCGCTTATGTGGGCGTGGCGCAGGGCTCCGATCGTCCCCTCAAGTTCATTCACATGAGTTACGAAGGCGACCCCGGGAACGAGGAAAACAACCTCTGGCTGGTCGGCAAGGGCATCACCTTCGACAGCGGGGGGATATCGCTGAAACCCGGCGCCGGGATGGGCAAGATGAAGGGCGATATGGGCGGTGGTGCATCGGTAATCGGGGCAATGCAGGCGATATCACGACTCAAGCCAAACCTGAACGTGCACGCAGTTTGCGCCGCTACTGACAACATGCCGGGAGCAGCGGCCCAGCGGCCGGGCGACGTGGTGACCGCGATGAACGGCACGACAATCGAGGTCGATAACACCGACGCCGAGGGTCGACTCACTCTTGCCGACGCCATTGGTTATGCGCTTTCCAAAGGCGCGGTACGAATCGTGGACGTCGCGACACTCACCGGTGCTGCCCGGGTTGCGCTCGGAGACGGTGTGAGCCCGGTGTTTGGAAACGACGATGAACTAGTCGGAGCGGTGCTTGAGGCCAGCAATAGCGTAGGCGAATCGATGTGGAGGCTTCCGCTCGACCCCGTCACCAAGCGCCAGAACTCGTCCCGGATCGCCGATCTGAAGAACACCGGTGGACGGGGCGGAGGATCGACAACAGCGGCGCACTTCATTGCCGATTTTGCAGGCGAGACCCCGTGGGTCCACATAGACATAGCGGCGACCTCGATGCTCGATAGCACAAGGGGTTGGACTCCGGCGGGCGCGACTGGGGTGCCGACCCGATCGCTGATCGAACTGGCGATGACACTTGGGGAGTGAAGTCGCTGGGATCCTGCGCGCTTTCCCTTCTTCCGGGAGCGGTTAAGGTCCGCGTCGCAGACATTCGCGCGACCAAGTCGTTCGCCGATGCCCGGAGCATAACGTCCTTGCCCAACATCCCACGCCGTTTTCGATGCCATCAGGCTCTGGCGTGCCGCGGAGCTGCATGCGCGACCAAGTCGTTTGACGACGCCCGGAGCTAAACGCTCGCGCCCGGAGCCTAACGAAAATCGGGCGATTTCAAATTGACCGACCCTCAGTGCTGATGCTAGCGTTGATAGGCTGCGGTGGCCGTAGTGTAGAGGTTAACACGCTAGGTTGTGGCCCTGGAGGCGAGGGTTCAATTCCCTCCGGCCACCCCAACAATTGCCTGCGCCCGTAGCTCAGCGGATTAGAGCATCTGGCTTCGAACCAGAGGGTCGGGGGTTCGATTCCCTCCGGGCGTGCCAATCTCAAATTGAACTAGAGAAGCCCTTGCAGAAATGCAGGGGCTTTTCGCGTAGTTACACCTAAGTTGACCTAATAGCCCGAATTGAGTCGGCTTCTGGAAGTACTGACAAACCGCTTTGTGTGACGAAATATTATTACTCAACACTTGGTACATCCTTTTTGAGTTGGTCCATGTTTGCCCCTAGCCACATAAGAATTTTGGTGTATTCAAGGACACAGAGAACAGCGTTCCTTTGCTGTTCTATCGTGAGCCTTTCGGTCTCTACTTCTAATTCCGCAGTAAGTACTCCTATAAGATTTGAACCTAAGATGCTAAGCACTAGGGTAGATTTAGCGTCGTCGCCCAAATCCACTGACCCATGAACCAGTACATCATCAAAGCCCTTAAGCCACTTCTCGGCAGCTTCATAAGCTTCCTCTGAGTGCTTAGTATCAAAGTCGCTTTCCAGTTCGACTGCTAGTTCGTTTACCGTTGTGTCACCAGCGGTATGCTCATCCTTTTTCAATATCCGTTCTGCTAAATCCTTCCAAATATAATTTTGGTAATCGTATTCATTAGGTTCTCTGTAAGGTCTATTAGGTCGGCGCATAAAAACAACTCCAGGGTTCGCACTCACTAAATTAGGCTTGACCGCAAACGCCTTTTGTAAAACGGCCTCTATTAATTAACGAGTGCATGCGCGCCACACGTACGTATGCACGTGCGTACGTTGGATACACAGAGCAAGGCGTAATTTATAAAGAGTGCGGATGCTTATGCGAGTTACTGAACAGACATGTTCAAGGAAGACTTCGAGCAGGTACGAGTGGCTATGGCGAAGTTCGCCTAACGACAATGCGACTGGGTGTTAAAGTGTCGGCATGTCAAAACTATGGGTAGTGATAATGGTATCGGCGATGATATTAG
>CAJWWK010000057.1 GCA_913048295.1 uncultured Dehalococcoidia bacterium | reverse complement strand
CACCTTCGACCGTATCTTCCTTGAGGATTGTATTTGCAGGGCAGCAACTACCGTCGTCCGGTCTTTCTTGAAGAGGCCCCTGCGTGTCGTCGTCGAGGGACTGATATTCGATGTTGCTGGCAAAAATGAAAAGACCCTGTCAAAGGCAGGGTCTTTTCGACTGCGTTTAAGGCCTGCTCTAAGCCCTGGAGGCGCTGACCGAAAGCCACACCCTGGGAATCGTCTTCAGGTTCATTTCGTCCCAGATCTGCCCCAGTCCCTTTTGCAGCGCTTCCCGACCCGTTTCCAGCGGCACACCGGGCATTACGCCTTCGATCCAATCAGAGAAACCGGATATGTGGTGATAGCCTTCGTGCGGTACTTCGACCCGGTTCAAGTCGTTCACTTCAACTCTGAATCCAGCATTTTCGACAAACTCGATGTACTGGTCCGCGGTGAGTTGGACTCGCGATTCGACTTTCGCTGCCTTGTCGGCGGAGAGGCCGTGTTCGCGCTTGAGGATGCGGAGCGAACGCATCATCCACTTGCGGAAGAATTCATGGCTGTCGGGTGGGTGGGAGCCATCGAAGAACGAGGTATTGAATGCGATGATTCCGTTTGGTGAGAGTTTTCCTTTTATCTGCGCCAGCAGGTTCGGCTTATCGGGGACGTAGTGAATCGAGTTGCAGTAGACGATTGCATCGACGCGCTCTTTCACGGCGTCAGTGAGGTTCTGTACTTCCGAGTGAACATAGTTGATCGCGATATCTTTGCGCTCGCCGATTTCTTCGGCCGCCGCTTTCAGAGCTGAAGTTGAATGGTCGACAGCGTAGATCACCGAGTCTTTCGTCGATTGGATACGCTCTAGAATGAGCTTGGTCACCCCGCCGGTGCCGCAACCGAGATCGACAATCCGCCGTTGCTTGCCAACTTCTGCCAGGTCGAGCAAGCGGGCATTGACCTTTGTGTAAAACGGAAGGTTGGAGAAGCTTTTGAAGGAGTATTCTTCGCTCGCTGTGACCAATATCGTGCCTCATGCCCCACCGCGCCCGCGGTATTAATATCCGATCCAATCGGACCAGTTACATCGGAAGACCGTAATTACTGAATTCTATCATGACCAGCGTTTGTGACCAGCGGCAATTTCAACGATTGATCGACCTTCGTTGCGTTCAGATCGCGTTCCTGTTGGCGATCGCGATATTTGGGGTGTCCTGTGGCGGTGACGGTGATAATCCCGACAAGTTTGACAACAGGGCACCGTTGATATTTGCCGCCGCTTCCCTGGCCAACGTGCTCGGCGAGGCTGCCAGTCTGTACGAAACTGAAACCGGAAATCGCGTCGATTTCAATTTTGGCGGCTCGATAACGCTGGCGAACCAGATCGCTCTTTTTGGTGCCCCCGCAGACGGCGTTTTCTTTGTGGGTGAGAGGCCGACCGAAGTGTTTGCGGAGGCCGGTCTGGTGCCCGCCCCCGGCTATCCAAATACTTTCTCAAACAGCCTTGTTGTAATTGGTCCGAAAGGTGCAGCCCGACTTAATTCGCTGGAACATATTGCCTCGGTGAAGGCTCGGTTCGCCATTGCCGACCCGCTGCTGGCCCCTGCTGGTGTGTACGCGCGGCAGGCTCTTGAATCGGCTGGTGTATGGGACGAGATTTCTTCCCGGTCGATCCTGATGCTCGACGTCCGGGCGGCAATGGCGGCCGTTGAGTCGGGAAACGTCCAGTTTGGAATTGTTTACAAAACCGATGCGGCGACGTCGGACAATATTTCGGTTCTTTACGAAATTGAAGATGGCTATTCGCCGATCATCTACATGGCCATTCCACTCAAGGGGGCCTCGAACGAAGATGGCGCAGCAAAATTTCTTCAGTACATCGTTTCCGAACCAGCGACCCTCGCCCTGTTCGAACGGGCAGGTTTTACGATAGCGGGAGTTCCCGGACGTCCTGGTCCAAACAGGTGACAGAATTAGTGCTTAGTTCGTAGAACGCTCCAGCCATGAACACCGACATCTCAATAGTCGCGCTGTCATTGCAGACCGCCATTGTGGCAACTGCGGTGACACTACCTCTCGGGATGTTTTTTGCCTGGCTGCTGGTGCGGAAGGAGTTTCGAGGTAAATTCGCCCTCGATGTCCTGGTCTCGCTCCCACTAGCGCTACCCCCGGTAGTCATCGGATACATGTTGCTCTGGGTTGTGGGAAATAACGCCTGGCTGGGTCAACTGAGCTTATCGTGGTTCGGATCGACCATTGCCTTCACCTGGTTCGCTGCGGCCCTGGCCGCCGCCGTGGTATCGCTTCCACTCGTCGTCCGCTCTTTCGCCGCCGCACTGGCCGGGGTCGACCCGAAGCTCGAAACGGCCGCACGCGGGCTTGGGGCCGGCCCGGCCCGTACATTTCTTACGGTGACCCTGCCGCTTGCCTACCGCGGCGTGATAGCGGGCGTGCTACTCGGTTTTGTGCGGGCGCTTTCCGAGTTCGGTGCGACCATCGTCGTTGCCGGCAACATACCTGGCCGCACACAGACCGTGCCGTCGGCGATCTTCACCCGCATATCGACAGGTGACACCGAAGCGGCATGGCGACTGGTGCTTGTTTCGGTGGTTATTGGAATCGCTGCGCTCGCGGTCCACAATTGGCTGCTGAGGCGCTCAACTGCAGGGCAGCCTCGCAGTGGCAGCTCAGTTGGCAGGTCAAACTGATGATTTCATTCGACCTTAAGCTGAAGCGATACGACTTTTCTCTCGATGTCAGCGGTGAGTTCGATGACGGCATAACCGCGATTTTCGGACCATCAGGTGCTGGAAAGTCGACTCTCCTGAATTGCATCGCCGGTTCGCTCCGTCCTGACGCAGGTCGGATTGAGCTTGATGGCGGCGTGGTGTTTTCGAGCGTTGATGCCGTTTGGACTACCCCTGATAAGCGCCGAATCGGCACCGTTTACCAGGACGGGGCCCTGTTCCCGCATCTCGATGTCCAAGGCAACATCGAGTTCGGATACCGGCTGATACCGCAGGCAATCCGCCGGTTCGATCCGCTCGACCTCGCCGAGTTTCTGGGCCTTTCAGCGCTTTTGGCGCGAAAACCAGGCGAGTTGTCAGGCGGCGAACGTCAACGGGTGGCAATTGCGCGTGCGCTGGCGATATCGCCGGGACTGCTGCTATTGGATGAGCCACTCGCCTCGCTCGATGCGGCCCGACGGGGATCGATTCTCAATTACCTAAGGCGGGTACACGCGGAGTTCAAGATTCCGATGATCTACGTGTCCCACTCGATAACCGAAGTAGTGTCGATCGCCTCGAAGGCAATGCTGCTGCGCGATGGCAGCGTTGTGGGGTTCGACCGGCCTTCTGCTTTGCTCCTGCGGGCCGCTGCGCTGGGCGATGTGATCGCCACAGACCCCGCGGCCGAATATACCAGGGCCGAGCGATTTGAAAACATTCTCGACGGCGTAATCGGTGAATCAACGGGCCACTCGACAATGGTACGAATAGGCGATCTTGAAATATCGACCCGTCGCCAAAATCGAAACCCCGGCGAAAAAATCGTCGTTTCACTTGGCGCAAGCCAGATAATCCTGGCTTCGTCGATGCCGCAAAACCTCTCGGCCCGGAATATCGTAAAAGGCACAGTAGCCCAAGTCTGGTCAAGCGACGGGCTGGTGTTCACCCAGGTTGATGCAGGCCCGAAAATTATTGTCGAAATAACCGAAAATGCCATGACTGAACTTGGAGTTACCGTCGGTAATGACGTATTTTTGGTATTCAAATCAAGTAGTGTCGACGTGTTCGATGCCTGAAACATCGGATACTCAAACCCATCACATGAAACGAAATACAACGCTCACCGTACTGATCGGCGCACTGGTACTGGTCCTAGCCGCATGCTCGGCCGATCCCGAGCTGGCTGCCACGGCAGTGCCCACCCGAACGCCCGCTCCAACGATCAGCCCCGACCTACCGGCCGCTATCCCCTCAGATTCCGAGGTCGACCGCAAGACGGCGATGAAACTTGGCATTGATCTACACCGGCAACTGTGGGCCACGAGGCCCACGAGTAATTACAAATTCGGATTTCAGTGGACCGTCGGCGAATACGCCTATCAACGGGCGAATGTTGAGGTCCGGGTACTCAAGGGCGATATATCGGAGGTCCTGTGGGCCGATAATGCCGTCAAGACCGATGGAACTGAACCTGAAGGTTTTGTAGTACCTGACGAACCGGATATCAACGACTACTACAGCGTTGATGGTCTTTTCGAGGTGATATCGGCAGCTATCGATAGCGAGCCGGGACGAGTTTCCCTGGGGTTCGATTCGAGTTTCGGGTTCCCGACCAATGTGTCCATCGAATTCCTTCCCGGTAGCGAACAAAAAGATGTGTCGTTTTTTGCGGCCCAGTTGGTACCGATCGCAGGTCCACCCGAGTGATCTTCAGCAGCGGCGGTTTCGCGCAGCTCGAAGACACGCCGAATTCAGTTCGCAAAGAATGCCGTGTGCACCTGAACCTGTAGCCAGCGTCAGGTGATCAGCGCGTATTTCGCCGTCCGGTTGGGCATATGTCCAGTAGCACGCAGTCGCCGCAATATGGATCTCGCTTTCGGCACACGCGGGCGGCGTGCCCGTCGAGTTGCGCGTGGAGTTCGCCCCATAGCTCGACATCCGGTTCGAGTAGGCCATCGAAAATTCGCTGGTAGTCGGAGTATCGATTGCCGTCGACATGCCAGCCCAGACGGTCGACCAGCCTGCGCGTGTAGGCGTCGATTACGAAGCTGGGCTTTTTTGCGGCATAGAGAATGATGTCGTCGGCCGTTTCCTCTCCAATCCCGTAGATTTCGAGTAACCGGCCGCGCAGATCAACCAGGTCGAGTCCGAAAAGATTGGCATCGCGACCCCCGTATTCCTTTACGATCACACTCGCGAACGCCCTGAGTTTTTTCGTTTTGGTGTTGTAGTACCCCGATGACCTGATCGTTTCGATAAGAGCGGATTCCGGTGCTTCATAAACAGCCAGATAACCCCAGATTCCAGCTTCATGCATATTGCGAAGGGCACGCTCCGCGTTTTTCCACGTTGTGTTTTGAACGAGAATCGCCCCGGCAACGATCTCGAACCCACCGTTGCCGGTCTCAACAGAATCGCCGTTGTCGAACGTCGTCGGCCACCAGTTGCGACGGCCATTTCTCCGAACGAGGCGGTCGAAAATTTCCAGCAGGTCGGTCCGGGTGGGGACGGTGGGTTTTGATGGCATGAGACGATGGCTAAAACTATGGCTGACCGATTTTCAGTCGCGTACCAGTATGCGATAATTGTGAGGGATTCCCGACTCGCACCAGAGAAGTAGGCCGCCTTGCAGACAATGTTCGAAATGCTCGACGCAGCAGCGGCCAAAATGAACAGCCGCGTTTGTGTTGGTCTCGACCCGACGCCCGATCGTGTGCCGATCAGCGACATCGGGGTGTTCAATCGCTCGATTGTCGATGCCACAAAGGACGTCGCATCCGCCTTCAAGCTCCAGTTCGCCTACTACGAAGCGATGGGCGTGAAGGGCATGATAATCCTTGAAAAGACTATCCAGTACATTCGGAAAGTCGCCCCTGACCATGTGATTATCGGAGATGGCAAACGCGGCGACATACTGATGACTGCCACCGCGTATGCGACGGCCATGTTTGAGGTGTGGGACGTGGATATCGCCACGATTTACGCCTACCAGGGCAGCGACACGGTCGAGCCCTTCCTGCAGTATCCGGGACGGGGGGTGTACATCGTGTGTCGCACGACCAATCCGAGTTCAAGGGACATCCAGGACCTGATCGTCGACGGCACGGACGGCAGAACCCGGGTTTTTGACCGAGTGGCAGATCTGGCCGACCGCTGGGCTGGAACCGAAAACGTCGGTCTCGTTGTGGCTGCGACATTTCCTGACGACCTGAGGACGCTACGCTCTCGCCACCCGAATCCGCACTTCCTCATACCGGGTGTAGGTGCGCAGGGCGGAGAGGCTGAGGAGACCGCGCGTGCCGGAGCGAATGAACAAGGAGGCGGGTTCGTCATCAATTCATCGAGAGGGATTATCTACGCATCGCGCAACCCGGAGGATTTCGATTATGAGGCCGGCAGGGCTGCGGAACTTTTGCGCGACCAGATAAACGATGCACTGAAACCGGACGGGCTCAACCCACAGACCATTTCGCTGGAATAGATAGTGGGTAACCGGGTATGTCGAACCCCCAGATGTGTCTCACTGTGTTTCAGGAATCGATCAGATACGTCTCGTACACCAGGAGCTAAACAGTGTCTGGAACTCCGTTTTCAGTCGGCGACCGTATAACCCTTAAGAAGCCGCACCCTTGCGGCGGGCGCGAATGGGTTGTGTACCGCATCGGAGCCGATATCGGACTGAAGTGCCTCAAGTGTGAACGACGGGTAATGCTGACCAGGAAAGAGACTGATCGCCGGATGGTCGGTTCGATCCCGGCTTCCACCGGCGTTAGCGAGAACCCGCAATCGAAGCGAACTGATTAACCGGCCTGGCGACTGCCGGGTGAGTGTCGCCATAGGCGGTCTGTCGAGCCTTGCTCAGTGTAAGCTTGAACTCGACCAGCAACGGCCCTGCTCCTGATACGCCGACTAGCGGCGGCGTGCCATGCCGCGATAGGGCGGCACTGAACTGACTGACGCGGCGATGGAGGCTCGTAACATGATGGAGCTTGTGATAGATAGCATTCGGGTAAGTCTGCTCAATCATCAGCGCGTCGTGATCCTGAAGCAGAAAGATACCGACCGCTACCTGCCGATCTGGATCGGACCGCCCGAGGCCGATGCTATAGCCGTCCGCCTACAGGAAGTGTCGGTGCCGCGGCCGCTCACACACGACCTCCTCGATAACTCGATAAAGGCCCTGGGCGGAGTGATCGATCGCATTGTGATATCGAGCATGGAGAACGACACCTACTTCGCTACCATCGTGGCCAGACAGGGTGAAAAGGTTGTCGAAATTGACGCACGTCCTTCAGACGCTCTCGCCCTGGCTGTGCGCGCGGGCGTCCAGATATTTGCCGCTCCAGAAGTGATGGAAAAGTGTGGAGTACGCCTCGACAAGGACAGCGGGCTTGCCGTGGTCGGGGATGATGAGGACGGTGGGCCGGAAGGGCATTCCCACGGGGGAGAGGCGATGGGTCCCGTGGGCGAAGAGGAGCGAGAGAAGCTTTCGGCTTTCGCGGACTTTATCGAATCGCTTGATCTGGGAGACCTCGATACCGGTGGCGGTTCCGGCGACAAGCCCGATTCGGGTGGCGATAAGCCTGCCCCGAGCAAATGACCCCGAACTTACCTGATTACTCGGCTCCTCCACACGGCAACCGTGGCTTCGTTGGTCTTCCCCCGCACCTGTATGCAACCTACTGGTAAGTGCAGCGGGCAAGTCCAAAAATAAAGTGGCGCAAATCAGGTCAGTATTGTTAAAAATCTGTTACGAATTCAGACCGTTTGTGATAGCATACACAATCGGTCATTGAAGCAGGAGATTACCTGTGTCGAGCACGCCAGAGCCGCCAAAACCAACGGGCGAAAATGGCAGTTCACAGGAACATGCTGAAGGTGGCTGGCCCGCAACAATTGCGTTGCTGGGGAAAGTGGGTGGAATCGGCTGGTTTGTCGGTGCATCCATCGCCCTGGGGACGTACGGTGGGTACTGGCTCGACAAACAATTTGACACGGCACCTGTCCTCACGATTTCGGGGCTGGCGCTGGGCGTGGCGACGGCGTTCGTTGGCATGGTCCGGCTTCTGGGCGCGATACGAAGAGGGCGATAGCCGCCACAGAAAACGAAAGAGAACCAGGTACAAGTCGGTTGGGGAAGCTCTTCTCTAGTCCCAAACTCCTTGCCATCGCCATTGCCGCAGTAGCGGCGCTTCTGATTTCCGTTGCGGGCGGCGCACTCGGTGCTTCTTTCGGGCTCGGCTTTCTCGGCGGCCCGATACCCTTCATCTCTGTTCCCGCCGAACGAGTTGCGTATCTTGGCAGCTACCCGCTCCTCAACTCGACGATCATGTTCTGGTTTGCCGGAATTATCCTGATTCTTTTCGCCTGGCGAGCCACCCGAAAAATGTCGGACGTTCCTACAGGGGCGCAGAACCTGCTCGAATCGATATACGAATTCTTTGATGGGACTGCCGACGGCGTCGCCGGGGGCGTACCAAAATCAGGCCGCCGGTTCCTCCCCCTCGTAACGGCTATTTTCCTGGTTGTACTGATATCCAACTGGGTTGGCGTACTACCCGGAGTTGGCTCCATCGGCCGGGTGGAATCGATCGAAGAGTGGGTTCACCACCACGAAGAGCCGCTGGCCGCCGAGGTTGAGGAAGAGCACCCGGACTACAACGAAGATCAGGTCGAAGCGCTGGCACTCGTTCGGCTCCTTGAAGAGGCCGGAAACGAAACGTTCGTCGTTTTCGATGGCGTGTTCGTTCCGCTGGGGCAGGGTGAGCAAGCCAGGGTGCCACTGAACAGGGTGGTCAGCTTCACCGCCGCCGACCTTGCTGCCATAGAAGCGGCCGTTGAGGCCGGCGAAGACCTGGCCAATTTTGAAGTGCTCAAAGATATTCTTCTTGATATCAAGGCTGGCGTCGTAAAGAACAAATATATCTTCGATGAGGGCGGTAAGAACGAAAAGCCATACGACAACTTCATTGGCCAGAAGGCCGGCCTGCTAGTCCCGTTCCTGCGCGGTGCAAGCACCGATATCAACACCACCCTCGCCATTGCCATAGTTGCGATGTTTGCCGTTCAATTCTGGGGATTACGTGCGCTCGGGCTTCGTGGCTACGGCGGCAAGTTCTTGATCAACCCGATCAAGAAGGGCCCGATCATGACCTTCGTTGGCCTGCTCGAGGGATTTGGTGAACTCACACGGATGATCAGCTTTACGTTCCGGTTGTTTGGCAACATGTTCGCCGGTGAAATTCTGTTAATTTCGATGGCATTCCTGCTTCCGCTAATCGGAATTATCCCGTTCATTGGCCTGGAACTGTTTGTGGGCGTTATTCAGGCGTTCATCTTCGCAATGCTCACACTTGTATTTGGCGTCATGGCGGTCGCGAGTCACGGTGATCACGATAGCCACGCGGAGGACCACTAAAACAGACCCGCCTCGGTAACGCGTGGCGGCGGCATGCAAATTGTCGTGAATTGCCACCGACGCAATGAAAGAAGTTTCTAGGAGAAATCAGTTGGAAGAAGTACTAGACCTGAAGCCGCTGGGTGCGGCGATAGCTATCGGTTTTGGCGCAATCGGCCCCGGAATCGGCATTGGCCTGCTTGCGGGAAAAGCCCTCGAAGCCCTGGGGCGAAACCCCGAGGCCGTCGGTCCGATTCAGCAGAACATGATTCTGGGCCTGGCGTTCGCAGAAGCCATCGCTATTTACGCCCTGGTTATCGCAATCCTCATCCTGTTCGTCTAAGACAATCGGCAATCGAGTGATTTCCGGGAACACCGGCTGCATCTGGTACCGCAGGTCAACCGCTAGATACCGAGAATCACCGAGTCTGGTCGATGGAGATAAAACCGTCGACGGGCCTGGGAACCAGGAATTCAAAAGGAACGAACATGGATGCCCTTGGAATAACACTTCAGCAGCTGCTAACCCAGTTAGTCAGTTTCCTGATCCTGTTCTTCCTGCTTTACAAGCTGGCGTACGGCCCGATAGTGGGCATGCTCGACAGCCGATCGCAGAAGATCAAGGACAGCCTGGAAGCTGCCGAAACGGCGCGGCTGGAAGCGGAGTCATCGGCTGAGAAAGTAGAGGCCGAAATCGCCTCTGCCCGGCAGGATGGTCAGAAGATCGTCGCAGAAGCCCGCGATGCTGCATCGAAGTTCAGGGAGCAAGAGCAGGGGCGAGCACGCGAAGAGGTCGAAGCGATGCTTGGGCGGGCACGCACTGAAATCGCACGTGAGAAAGACGCAACTGTTGAGGAGGTCCGCAAAGAATTTGCTGCCCTCGCAATCGCTGCAGCTGAACGGATTGTTGAAGGATCGCTGGATGCGAAGGCCCATTCCACCCTTATAGACAGGGTTCTGGAAGAAGGGCTTAGCGAGAGGAAGAACTAGAGTCTTTCCGATTTAGGGAAGGCTCTGAACAGATATGGCAGCAACCGGACGAAGATACGCACAGGCAGCTTTCGAGCTGGCCAGGGAACACAACAACCTGCACACCTGGGAGGAAGACCTAGCGCGGGCAGGGGAAGTGCTGGGCGATTCCGACGTGATGGGCTTTCTCGACGCTCCGCAGGTGTCGGACAGTGTGAAGCTCGACGGTATCGTAAAGCTTCTTTCAGATGTAGAAGTGATGGTAAGAAACACGGTGAACCTGATGACGGTGAACCGTGACATAACAAAATTCCCGGTTATACACCGGATCTTCGGCGAAATGGCCGATGCGCATCGCGGCGTTGCAAGAGCCGAGGTGACAACCGCCGTTCCACTTGATGACACCCGCCGCAGCCAGTTGGCCGCCGGGCTGGCGAAGTTGGTAGGACGAGACGAGGTACTAATTACAGAAAACGTGGATCCTGAAATCATCGGCGGTGTCGTGGCGAAAGTCGGCGACCGGTTGATAGACGGGAGCACGCGTACGCAGTTACGGGTAATGCGCGATAGTTTGGCCGAGCGGCCGATCACATAGGCCAGTAGAACAACACGGGTGAATCCCGGAGAAAGAGTCCAATGGCAGTAAGAGGTCAGGACATAGCCTCGGTAATCAAGAGGCAAATCGAAGAATTCGGCGGCGACATAACCCAGGTCGATGTCGGCACGGTGATTGAAGCGGCAGACGGTGTGGCCCGCGTGCACGGTCTCGCAGGGGTCCGCCTAAGCGAACTCGTACAGTTCCCTGGCGATATCCTGGGCCTCGCGTTGAACCTCGAAGAGGACAGCGTAGGCGTTGTGATTCTCGGCGATTATCTCAAGATCAAAGAGGGCGACGAAGTCCACAGCACCGGTCGAATTATCGAGGTTCCGGTCGGCGAAGCCATGATGGGCAGAGTGGTCGATCCGCTCGGTCGCCCGGTCGATGGCAAGGGCGCGATCGCAACTACCGAGTCATACCCGGTCGAGAAGATCGCTCCCGGTGTCGAGGCTCGCCATTCGGTTGACCAGCCGGTGCAGTTTGGCCTGAAGATCGTGGACGCAATGGTCCCGGTAGGCCGCGGGCAACGAGAGCTTGTCATTGGCGACCGTGCAACGGGCAAGACGTCGGTCTGTGTTGACGCCCTCATCAACCAGAAAGACAGCGGAATCGTTGGTGTCTATGTCGCTATCGGGCAGCGTGCATCGAAGGTTGCGCAGGTCGTTACCCGGCTTGAAGAAAACGGGGCCCTCGACAACACGGTTATCGTAACGTCCAGCGCAGCCGACCCGGCTCCACTGCAGTACCTGGCACCGTACGCCGGTTGTGCCATCGCCGAGTTTTTCATGGCACAGGGCAAGGACGTGTTGATCGTTTACGACGACCTCACGAAACACGCCTGGGCCTACCGGCAAATGTCACTCCTGCTTCGCCGACCACCGGGCCGTGAGGCTTACCCCGGCGACGTCTTTTACCTCCACTCTCGTCTGCTCGAACGGGCTGCTCGCCTGAACGACGAGGCCGGTGGTGGTTCGATCACCGCGCTGCCGATCATCGAAACGCAGGCAGGCGACATGTCGGCTTACGTGCCGACGAACGTCATTTCAATTACCGACGGTCAGCTTTACCTCGAACCCGATCTTTTCAACTCGGGAATTCGCCCGGCAGTGAACTCAGGCCTGTCGGTCACGCGTGTCGGATCTGCAGCCCAATTGAAAGGGATGAAGGGCGTTGCAGGCACTCTGAAGGCTGAAATGGCCCAGTATGCAACGCTTGCCACATTCGCCCAGTTCGGTACTGACGACCTTGATGCCGTCACTCGACGACAATTGGAGCGTGGTGCCAGGTTTACCGAGCTCCTAAAACAAGACGAGAATTCACCCCTGTCGGTCGAGAGCCAGGTTGCGGTGATCTACATTGCGGACCAGGGTGCGTTGGATGACGTGGCTGTTGAAAATGTTCGAGCTTTTGAGGCCCAGTGGCACGACTACACCGCCGCCAACATTCCCGACGTGCTGAAGTCAATGGCCGAGTCGGGTGACTTGACCGATGACGACAAGGCGAAACTCGATGAAGCTGCGGCCGCATTCAAGCAGACGGTTACCTTCTAAAGAGAACCAACGAGACCAGTAGAGACCATAATTGCCGAGTACCAAGGATTTACGAGACCGAATTAAATCGGTTTCGAACACTGCGAAAGTCACGGGCGCAATGCAGATGATTGCGGCGTCTAAGATGACTCGTGCACAGAATATGACGCGAGACGGTCGACCTTACGCTGATCGAATCCTTGAAGTGCTTGGCGATCTCGCAGCCCTCGCCGCGAAAGAGGACGACGACTCGGTTACCGATCTTTTGAGAGTGCGGCCAGTGAAGAAAACGCTGGCGATACTGGTTACCCCCGACCGTGGACTCGCAGGTGCCCTGGTGGGCAACCTCCAGAGGGCGGCCGGCGTCTTCATACAGGAAACCGAAGGCGATGTTTCTGTTATTGGCGTTGGTCGCAAAGGTGAAAGATTTATTACCCGGACCGGTAACGATCTGATGGCAGCGTTCTCAGTGCCAGACAGGCCGCGGTTGGACGATACGGTGGCGATATCCCGGATGCTTATGGACGAATACTCCTCGCAGCGTGTTGACAGGGTTGTGCTGATCTATGCCAGGTTCGTCAACACGGCAGTGCAGACTGTTACCGTGCAACAACTGCTTCCTGTCGAACCGCCGCAGCGTGGTGAAGGTGATGTCGAAAAGCTGGAGCAGCTTGATTACATTTACGAGCCGAGCATCTCGGAAGTGCTCGCGTCGCTCGTACCCCGGTACGTCGAAACAGAGGTGTACCACGGAATTCTTGAAGCGATCGCCAGCGAACACTCCGCGCGCATGATTGCGATGCAAAACGCAACTGACAACGCGAACGAAATCGTCGAGGAACTAACTCTCGACATGAACAAGGCAAGGCAGGAATCTATTACTGCCGAGCTTCTCGACATCGTGGGTGGCGTCGCCGCCCTGGAAGGCTAAGCACAAGCCGTCCGGGCAGGGCGGGAACCAGGAAAGATCAGGAGAGCCTCACAAATGGCCAAGGGTAGTAAGGGCAAAGTAATACAGGTGATCGGAACGGTTGTGGACGTGGAGTTCGCGGCCGATGAGTTACCCGAGATTTATTCAGCCGTCGAACTTAAAAACGAGGGTGAAAAACTGGTGCTCGAAGTAGAGCAGCACGTTGGGAACAGCTGGGCACGCTGCCTCGCCCTCGGCGCAACCGAGGGTCTTGCACGAGGCACCGAGGTCGTTGACACCGGTGGCCCGGTATCAGTTCCAGTCGGCAAGGCTTCGCTCGGTCGGTTGATGAACGTGCTCGGCGATCCTATCGACGGCGGTGAGCCCATTGCGGACGACGTCGAGCGATGGCCAATTCACCGCAAGCCACCCTCATTTGACGAGCAGTCGGGAACAACCGAGGTGCTTGAGACAGGCATCAAGGTGATGGACCTGATCACCCCGTTCGCCAAGGGCGGGAAGATTGGCGCCTACGGCGGAGCCGGTGTCGGAAAGACCGTCATCATCACCGAGCTCATCCGAAACATCGCCCGGGAACACTCAGGTGTTTCGGTGTTCGCAGGAGTGGGCGAGCGCTCCCGTGAAGGAAACGATCTGTGGCACGAGATGATCGACTACGGCGTGATGGATTCCACGGCACTTGTATTCGGTCAGATGAACGAACCGCCCGGGACCCGGGCCAGGATCGCCCTGACAGGCCTGACAATGGCAGAGTATTTCCGCGATGTGGAGAAACAGGACGTGCTGCTGTTCGTCGACAACATCTACAGGTACATTCTCGCCGGCATGGAAGTGTCGGCCCTGCTCGGCCGGATGCCTTCCGCGGTGGGTTACCAGCCGACACTGTCGACTGAGATCGGTGACCTCCAGGAACGAATTACGTCGACCAAAGACGGTTCGATCACGTCATTCCAGGCCGTCTACGTGCCGGCTGACGACTATACCGACCCTGGAATCGTTACGACCTTCGGTCACCTCGACGCAAACGTGTCGCTCGACCGTGCACTCGCCGCACAATTCCTTTTCCCGGCTGTCGACCCGCTCGCTTCCAACTCGCGAATCCTCGAGCCGGCAATTGTCGGGGAAGAGCATTACGCAGTCGCCCAGTCTGTCCGCCAGGTTCTTCAGCGATACAAAGACCTGCAGGACGTCATCGCAATCCTGGGTATCGAAGAACTATCTGAAGAAGACCAGGTAACGGTCGGTCGAGCACTCCGCATCCAGCGGTACCTCACCCAGCCGTTCTTTGTTGGTGAAGTCTTCACCGGCATGCCGGGTCGTTACGTTCCGGTCGCCGAAACGGTACGTGGGTTCCGAGAGATTCTCGATGGCAAGCACGACGATTTACCGGTGCAGGCCTTTTACATGGTCGGCACGATCGACGAGGCAGTGGAGAAGGGCAAGAAGATGCAGGAGGAGACCGAAGCCGCGAGCTAAAGCTGGCTCGCGACACGGTTCCTGAGGACATCAATTAGACATGGCCAAACTGCAATTAGCTGTTGTAACCGCCGAAGGCGAAAGCTTTTCGGGAGAAGTCGACATGGTCGTTGCGCCGGGCGAAGTCGGTGAGTTCACTGTGCTGCCGTCACATGCGCGGCTGATATCAACCCTTGCCGCTGGCGAACTAAGGTTCGACCAGGGGGGCGAGTCGACATCGTTGGCTTTGACTGGCGGATTTCTTGAAGTGGCAAACAACCGCGTGACGGTTCTTGCTGACGCTGCCGAAAGGGACGACGCGATCGACCTCGACCGCGCCGAGACAGCACTTGCCCGTGCGCAGGAGCGGGTCGATTCCGAAACGGGCAGCGCCAACCTCGAACGGGCTATGGCCTCACTGCGCCGAGCGCGTGTGAGGGTGAACCTGGGCAGGCGGCGCCGAGACCGCCGGTAAGCCCAAGTCCTCCCTCCCTGGCGGGTAGGGAGCCAAAGGCGACATTTTCAGGCTGGGATTTCTCGATGAAGACCTGCCGGATTTCCCGGTGAAGGCTATGGAGCGTGAGTTCGAATCGATACGTCGAAAACTGAAAGGCGTAGAGGAAGATACGAGCTCACCGGATACAGGGCTTTCCGACAATACACTTCAATTTAATACGGCCAACGCAACTTGCCTGACACAGTTGATGATGGGAGCCCTCACCCCTCGGTACGGCGAGCCTCTCCACGCCAGGGTGCGCTATTCTGCTCCGACACTGAGTTCTGACAGATCCCATCTGCTTCGGTGAATGCCGATGATAATCTCCGACAATGAGCATCCCAGATTCGACTGAGTACACCGACCGCGCCCGGCAACTGGCGGTCAGGGTCGCTGAGCGCGCCGAAGAAATAGACGAAAGACGCCGGATTCCCGTTGATCTGGCCGGTGACCTGGCCGACGCCGGTCTTTTCCGGCTGTTGGTGCCGAAGTCACTTGGCGGCGTTGAGATCGAGCACCCGGCCTTCGTCGAAATCGTCCGTATTTTCGCGGAGGCCGATGCCAGCACTGCCTGGTGCGTCAACCAGAACAACATCTTCGCCACAGACTCGGCTCGCATGCCAGTCGAAACCGCCCGCAAGATCTGGGGCGACCGGCGCGCCATCGTCACGAACGGACCGCCTTCGATAGACACGAATGCTGTCCCGGCTGAAGGCGGATACCGGCTTTCGGGTCACTGGGACTTCAGCAGCGGGAGCAGTCATTCGACCTGGCTCGCTGCACGTGCGCCAGTAGAGGGCCGCGAAGGCCAAGCCAGAGAGCCCCGCATGTTCCTGGTGCCGAAGTCCGACGCGACGGTGCTGGATACTTGGCAGGTGAACGGATTGCGCGGCACGGCGAGCTTCAGTTTCGAGGTAGATGATGTTTTCGTGCCGGAGAGCCACACATACCTAGAGTCGGACGCTCCCCGTGACGACAGTCCGATCTTCGTCATCCCGAAAATTCCGCTGTTTTCGATCGGCTTCGCCACGATTTCGGTTGCACTGGCGAGACGGTGTCTTGACGATGCGATCGAGCTTGCCGGCCGCAAGACGCAGCGTGGTGTTTCGGGAGCGATGATCGACCGGTCAACGGTGCACCGTCAGATCGGAGAAACCGAGGCAGGCCTCAGGGCGGCGGACCAGTACCTGAGAAGCAGCGCGGCGGCACTGTGGGAATCGGCTCGCGAACATGGCAAGGTGGAGATGGATGCCAGGATCGAGGTGAGAATGGCTTCGACTCATGCGATCAGGCATGCGGCCGAAGTCGTTGACTCTGCCTACGAGTTGTTCGGTTCGGGCGCGATCTTCAAAACCAACCGGATACAGCGTCACTACCAGGACGTACACACGATTGCGCAGCAGATCCAGGGCAGAGCGACGAACTTTGAGACGGCAGGACGCTATTTCCTCGGCCTGGAACCAGGCGGAATGCTGTAAATCATCCAGAGGCGCCGCTGTTCACTGAGCCGCCGGGGAGCCGGAGGAGTTTGGTGGGCCCTGTGGGGATCGAACCCACGACCTGCGGATTAAAAGTTGGGC
>CAJWWK010000056.1 GCA_913048295.1 uncultured Dehalococcoidia bacterium | reverse complement strand
GGTACCGAAAAGGCTCAGGGCTCCCCATGGGAGACGAAACCGGGGATGCATTCTTCATTCTGTTAAGGGCAGAGATCGCAGATGAGTCGCTATCACCCGACCAGGTGCTGCGGATCGTTGCGCCTGCCGAGTACACGCTTTTTTCGATTGACGACGAAGGCCGGCCGGAATCCTCGGGATCGGCGGAAGACGAGGTTGCCAGAGCCGCGCCTGCGTTCATCTTCGCCATGCTCCTGCTTATTTCAATCTTCGTCGGCGCCGCATCGCTGCTGCAGGGCGTGGGGGAAGAAAAACAAAACCGCATGGTCGAGATGCTTATTACAACGACTTCGCCACTGTCGATAATGCTGGGCAAGGCGCTGGCCCTGGGTGCGGCCGGACTTCTATAAAAATCGATCTGGGTCGCTGCCGCAGTCGTCGCAGTGCCACGGGTTAGCGACCAGTTCTCCGATCTGTCAGAGCTTTCAATTGAGCTCGAGTTGCTTGCAATTCTGATTGCTTTTTATCTGGCCGTATATTTCGTATTCGCGGCACTGATGGGTTCGATCGGTGCCGCAACCACCTCGGTCAGAGAGGCAACCCTGATATCGGTAATTGTTACCGTCCCGGCGATCGTTCCCATTTTTCTGGCAGCGTTCATAATCCCAAATCCGGATGGCACCTTTGCCCGAGTCCTGACCTTCTTTCCGCTGACTTCACCGACAGCATCCATGATGAGACTCGCGGTGGAACTGCCCGGACGTACGAAATCTGGCTCGGACTACTCATCACCGCCGCGACAGGCCTGTTTCTGCTCTGGTTGAGCGCACGGGTGTTCCGCGCTGCGCTCCTTCTTTACGGTCAGAGAATGGGCCTGCGATCCGTATGGAAGGCACTCCGGGAGGCAAACTAACCAGCACGCGACGACTAGTCGCGGGGTTTTCGCCGGTAGCGTTCGCCCCACCAGTCGAACAAACGATCTCGAATCGCCTGCTCAGAGCCGAGTTCACCGGGTTCGTAAAAACGTTCGTCCTTGATCTTTTCCGGCAAATTGTCTGCCTCGACGAAGTGACCCGGCCGGTCGTGGGCGTACACGTACCCCTCACCGAAACCCAGCTCTTTCATCAGGCGCGTCGGCGCGTTCCGCAGGTGGTTGGGCACCGGTTCGTCGCGCGAACTACGGACCATTCCGAGTGCGCGATCGATTGCTTTGTACGCGGAATTCGATTTGGGCGCCGAGGCCAGGAATATCGTCGCTTCTGCAAGCGGAATCCGGCCCTCAGGCATGCCAACAAAACTCACAGCCTGCTGCGCAGCCATGGCGATCGCCAGGCCGTTGGGGTTCGCAAGTCCAATATCTTCAGCCGCCGATATCACCAGCCGCCTGGCGATAAAAACAGGGTCTTCGCCCGCGTCGATCATCCTGGCGAGGTAGTACAAGGCCGCGTCGGGATCGGAAGCGCGGATCGACTTAATGAACGCCGAAATCGTGTCGTAGTGCATATCGCCCAAACGGTCGTATCGAGACTGGCGCTGTATCGATTCTTCCATCGTTTCCAACTGGACGATGATCTGGCCAGACTCATCTTTCGCTGTGGATTCCACTGCGAGTTCGAGCGTATTCAGGGCCGATCTGGCGTCGCCGCTGGAAGCTCGTAACAAAAACTCTCTGGCGTCCTTTGAAAGCGTAATGCTGTCGCGTCCAAGTCCGTGATCGACATCCGCAATCGCCCGATCAACTATTTCCCCTATGTCGTCGTCACTGAGCGATTCGAGCGTGTAGACCCTCGTGCGGGAAAGCAGCGGTGAAATGACTTCAAAAGAAGGATTCTCGGTAGTCGCGCCGATCAGGGTGACAGTGCCCTCCTCGACATGTGGTAACAGCCCGTCCTGTTGCGATTTCGAAAACCGGTGTATCTCGTCGATAAACAGGATGGTCCGGCGACCGTTTTCGCCAAGCCGGTCGTTGGCTCCCGCCATTACCGCGCGGACGTCTTTCACACCTGAAGAAACCGCACTCAACTGCTCAAAATGAAAGCCCGTTGCACCCGCAATCAGCCGCGCAAGGGTGGTCTTGCCACTGCCGGGCGGACCCCACAGGATCATCGACGGTACACGGTCTTCGTCAATGGCCCGCCTCAGCACCTTGCGCGGAGTCAGGATGTGCTTCTGACCCACGAACTCATCAAGGCTTCTTGGACGCATGCGAGTGGCAAGGGGCGCGATCTGATCCTGTATTTCCCGCCTTCGATGATCAAACAGAGTCATTTTGGCCTGTGGTGTGTCTTACTGGATTGCGGCGAACCGTCGATGCTCCAGCCCTGCATACGACACTGACCACACAGGTTACGCTAGTCGACTAATCCGCACTGCCCGCGCAACTTGCTTGCGCAATCCATCTGGCAACTCACCCGCTAACCCCCGATGCTAACTTCCCTTTCCCCCCCCGGACCGGGGGAGACCGAGAGGGGGAGATATGCGATGCGCGACTTGCTCACGCCAGTCATCTCGCAAGTCGTCCGCCCACGCCCACACGCGCCAGCACCCTGCTCTGCCCCCCTCCTTCGGGAGGGGTTAGGGGAGGGTAGATTGCAGCGGCGACCAAGTGCGCCTCGCACGCCCGGAGCTAACGTCTCCCCTACCTACGCGGCAGAGCTTTCGGAACGATCGAATTGTTGTCTCGCCGGTTGAACGCCCGGTGCCCACCGTAATCCAACTCGGCAATGGTGACCCCATCGTTGCCGTCCCCGTACGAGGCCGCATAATGCCGTGCCACCAGCGGGCTCCTTGTCAGCTCGTCACGGGTTATCTGCTTCAACACACCCGTCCCGTGGCCGTGATTTATCCGGGCAACATGTAACCGGGCATCGTGACAGCGCTGCAGGTGCCGTTCAATGGCCGGAATTGCATCGTGAGCCCGCATGCCGTGCAGGTCGATCTCGATCTCGACCGGCTCCAGCCCGCGAACTCGCGGGGGCGACCACTCCTGCTCGGCGATAGGCCGGGGCCGTCTGCGTCGTTTGGGGCTCATCGTCGCGCGCTCACCGTTTCATCTGGTCCACGGAATAAATTAGCGCCTCGATCACGGCAGAATCCTGGTCGGCCAATACGGTCCGCGGATCCAGCAATACACGATCGTTTTCGATTCGAGCTACAACCGCAACAGGACCTTCACGGAGACTTGCTGCGAACGCATCCGGTCCCGTTTCAACGTCGATCACCAGCAGGGTAGTCGGAAGGGTCTGACCCGGAAGAGAACCGCCGCCAATTGCCGATCTTCCCCGCTCAACGACTCCGACACCCGTCTCTGAACGCCACTTTTCTGCCCTTGTCGTCAGTTCCGATTCGCTTGCTGAAATCATTGCCCAGATCGGAATCTCGCACTCGTGTGCACCTTTCAAATAAGAAACCAGTGTCGCGGCTATCGCCGAAAGGGTCATCTTGTCGATTCTCACAGCCCTGGCGAGCGGGTGCTTCGATACGAGGTCGACCCACATTCTTTCTCCTGCTACAAGCCCGGCCTGGGGACCCCCAAGCAGCTTATCGCCCGAGAATAAAGTTAAACTGGCCCCGGCCGCGACCGAATCCTGCACAGTCGGTTCGTGCTCCAGCCCGTATTTCCGGGTGTCGACCAGGCAACCAGAACCGAGGTCGTTGATCACTGGGATACCGTGTTTATTGCCAACTTCGACCAACTCGGTCAGTTCCGGAACGTGCGTGAATCCCTCAACGGTGAAATTGCTGGGGTGAACCTTGAGAATGGCCGCAGTATTCGGAGTCACCGCGGCGTCGTAGTCCGCAGCGTAAGTGCGGTTGGTCGTCCCGACTTCAATCACTGTCGCGCCCGACTGACGCATCACATCGGGAATTCTGAAACCACCACCGATCTCTACCGCCTCGCCCCGCGAAACGATCACTTCGGCCTTTTCAATTGCGCTACCGGCAACCGCGGCAAGCGTAAGCAACACACCCGACGCATTGTTGTTCACTGCGATCCCGGCTTCGGCGCCGGTTGTTTGGGCCAGCAGATCGGAGATGTGGGCATTCCGTGAGCCACGCTGTCCTATCGCCAGGTCGAACTCTAGGTCGGAATAATTCGAAGCCGAAGCTGCCGCCGCGTTCGCCGCGTCAACGTTGAGCGGCGCTCTTCCGAGATTCGTGTGCAACACAACCCCTGTCGCATTTACAACAGTATTCGGCCACGCCCCCCACGCCCTTTCGGCCCGCTCAACAATCTGCGCAGCCAACTGCTCTCCCGGAGACCGGTCGTCCGACACGGCGGCCCTGCCGCTCTTTATAGCGGCACGCGCACCACTCAGCACATCACGGGCCAGAGTTGTGACCGCGTCGTGCGAAAAATCGCGCAACAGGGCAACTATTTCTTCTCTCTGAAGCAACGCGTCGACTGACGGCAGCGATCTGTATGCCGACTCGGTCAAAATTGTTCTCCCAGCTCCAGTCCGTCACCTCGAATATCGACCTGAAGTAGTGGTTGCAACGGTTCTTAATCATAGTCGGGTACCTTGGGCGGGCGAATCCGGGTACAAAAAGTTACTACTACTAAACGGCCGTGCCACCCGCATATTCTCCCTGCGGCGTTACAAACACGAGCGTAAGATTAATCGGTTAGTCACTTTTCCAAGCGTTTCCAAATCGGAGAACCAGTGTTAGTGATCGGCCTGACCGGCGGCATTGGATCGGGAAAAACGGAAGTCACGCACATTTTGCGCGAGCTCGGAGCAGTAGTGATCGATGCCGACGGGATTGCACATCTGTCTTACCGGCCCGGGACCCCGGCCTACGAGGCGATTGTGCGCCTGTTTGGCCGCGATATTCTGGACGGTTCAGGCGTAATCGATCGGGGAAGACTGGGGACGATTGTGTTCTCAGACCCTGGCTCCGGTCGGCGCGAGAAACTTGAAGCGATTGTGTGGCCGGCCACCCGGGAATGGATCGAGGGCAGGCTGGCAAAAGAGGAGGGGCGCGGTACCCGGGCCGTAGTGATCGAGGTCTCGAAACTGTTTGAAGCCGGATGGGACCAGTTTGTAGACGTTGTCTGGGCAGTCGAAGTACCGCCTGGTGATGCAGGAAATAGTGAAATAGCGAGGCGAGTCCAGGCCCGGTCAGGTTTCGACGAGGCCCGGACGAGAGAAAGGGTTGCAGCGCAGATGACCCGCGAAGAACGCATCGAAAGAGCCGACCTGGTGATCGAAAACGCCGCGACTCTGGATTTTCTGCGGGAACAAGTGAAAACAGCCTGGCAAACCACACGGGCACGATCGGAATAATCGAAAATCAAATCCGGCGAGTGTAAAAAACTCCAACGATTTAAAGACAATAAACAGATAACCAGTAGTTCATCGTTAATTATCGATGAGAAAGAACCCCAGGGCGCGATAACCAATGGCCACAAAGCAGGAATATACAGAGCGAAACGTCCAGGACTACTTCATCTCGGAAGAACCGTTTTACGTACCCACTTCTGACGAGATAGAGATCTTTGAATCGGCCTATCGTCAGCGGATTCCAGTACTCCTGAAGGGACCGACAGGAACCGGTAAAACCAGGTTTGTGGAGCACATGGCCTGGCGACTCAGCGAAGGACTGACACCCCGCAACTCGGGTGAGAACTCTCGCAACGGCACCAGCGCAAAACTTCCCCTCATTACGGTCGCCTGCCACGAAGACCTGACCGCGAGCGACCTCGTGGGACGCTATTTGCTTGACGCCGACGGTACTCGCTGGATCGACGGCCCGCTTACCCGAGCGGTCAAATACGGCGGTATCTGTTATCTCGATGAGATCGTAGAGGCCCGCAAAGACACGACAGTCATTATTCATCCGCTTACCGACCACAGGCGCACTCTCACCATCGACAAGCTTGGCACCGTCATCGATGCGGCAGAAGGGTTCCTGCTGGTCGTCTCCTACAACCCCGGGTACCAGAACGCCCTGAAGGACCTGAAGCACAGCACCCGCCAGCGGTTCGTTGCGCTTGAATTCGACTTCCCTGACGAAGAGCACGAAGCCCAGATAATCAGCCACGAGTCGGGTTGCGACACCGATGTTGCCGAACAGCTGGCCAGGCTGGGCCTGAAGATCAGGAACCTCAAGGACCACGGTCTTGAAGAAGGTGCCAGCACCCGGATGCTTATCTACGCCGGCCGATTAATCTCGGAAGGCGTCTCACAACGCCGCGCATGCCAGGTCTCAGTCACCTGGGGTATTACCGACGACCCTCAGGTGCAACGCAGTATCGACGAGGTCGTAACTTCTATCTTCGCGTGATCAACAGTAAATTCACGATAAGCCGACTCGAAACTGCCCTCAGATCGCACTCTGGTGCGCAATATCAAAATCGGGGCAGCAGCGGGGCCGCGCCCGCCAAAGCACCCGCACCAGCCGCGGTCGCCGTACTGTTCAACATCAAGAACGCCGAACCGTGTGTGCTGATGATAAAGCGGGCAAGTACCCTTTCTCATCACAGCGGGGAATGGGCGTTTCCGGGTGGGATGATCGAGGAATCCGACGACTCTCCCATGTACGCGGCCCTGCGCGAAACGAACGAGGAACTCGGCGTGGGCGAAGAAGATATCGACCTCTGGTGCGGGATGGCCCCGGTCGATACTTCGACCGGGTTCGAGGTCTGGCCATACGCCGGGCGTATCCGTGACCATGCAACACTCACGCTGCAAGAAAGCGAGGTTGCAGAAGTTGTCAACGTGCCGGTCAGCGTCTTTGTCGACGATGCCTCGAAGCGAACCATCACGCTTATCCGTAATGGAGGCACCAGGACGATGACCGCATTCGCTTACGGCGACCGGATCATCTGGGGTGCATCGGCCCGAATTATCGCCAACACAATCGATATCGTGAAAAACGTAGCATGACGAACTCGGACAAGAATCAGAACAGCAAACAAGGCCAGGGCGTGAACGCCCCAGAAGGCTCGAAAGCGCCTCCCGGAACACCGGCCAGCCTACTCGCAAAAAAAGAACTTGCCAGCTTCCCTGCGCCCGTGCTCGATCGGTATGAGAATGCGTTCGAGAAACTCTCGGGACGGCTCGCCGAGGAAACGTGCGAGCAGTGGGCCTCAGAGGGACTGGAGATCGTTCGGAAGACTGTCCGGTCATGGGAGGCCGCCGCCGAGTTCTTCGAGGCCTCTGTGGCAGTTCAGCGCCAGCTTCCATCAGGCCAATTCCTGAAGTGGGCCAAAACAGGGACTTCACTCTGCGCCGATTCACCATCGTTGGCCGTTGCTTACTTCAAATCTTCACCAGGGGCGATGCTCCGTCTGCGCCCCCGCTATATCGACGACTGGGCCAACGTCTGCCGGGCCCTCTACCGGGGCACATGGAAGTCGTCAGCGCTTTCGTGTCGGCTCTTCGAGGCGACTCCCACGCTCCTGGAAACAATTTCGTTTGAAGAGTTTTGCCACTTCGGGGAATTCCTTGAAGTCCTGTCTCGCCGCTCCTACGATCAGGCTGGTGACGCACTCGGCGCCGGGTGTGACCTGTTCCCGAAAATCTCGGGCGATGTCGACAGGTTCATCAACCTCGCGCAGATCGTCGCCGAAAAATCATGGCGCGAAACGGCCTCGCTTTTCGATTCGGCAACCGCATCTCTCATCGAACTGGGACCTCAACACCGCGCCCCGCTCATTACCCTGGCGCGCCGCCTTGCCGTTACGGGTGTCAGCGATGCTTCCGGAGTGTTGAAAGACGGTGCCAACACCCTGAACCGGGTGCCGACAGAGACCCGGGACCGACTGCTGGAGATGACCGACGGTGTTGCCGCGGTTTCGGCCCCGGCAGCTCCGGAATTTCTTCGGGTTGTGCCCAATGTGCTCGAACGGGTGACTTTCGAACAGATGGCGCAGTGGCAGTCCGACGGTCTTCGGGCCGCACGCGACAACGACGAGGCGGCAGTTTCGTATTTCAAACTCGAATCGGCCCGCTCGCAGGAGATGCTCGATTCGCTGTCGTCTTCGATTGAGCTAAGCCGTGTGCGAGAAATCATTCTGATGTACTGCATGGCGCTCACCGGCCGCTCGATCGATATCCAGGCGGCCCAGGGCCTTGCCGAAAAGAACATCGGCTGGTTCCAGGGCGAGTTGCCAACTACTGAAGGCACGACCATCTACATGCCATCGGTAATCAATCGTTACACCACAAAAGACGAAAATTTCGGCTTTTTCAAGGTCATCTCAACTCACCAGGTCGGCCACATCGAATTCGGTTCTTTCACCTTTAACTTCGTCACGCCGTCGAACCTCTTCGATGACCTGCGCCCGCGTCTCCCTGGCGCCAGGGAACTGGAAGCCGCCAGGACCGCAGACGAGGAGGCAAGGAAGAAAGCATCGCAACAGCCAGAGGTGGTTATCTTTGGACACGAAACGCCAGATAACGCCAACATTCCAACAGTAGCGGAATCGGAACCCGCACCCGAGGAGAAGAAACTCGAATTTCTGACTGACATGGGCAGATTTTTCGACCTATTCCACGAAAGACGCCTCGCCCTGGATGCATTCACCGTTCTCGAAAGTTCCCGAATCGATGGTCATGTGGCCGGTCTGTATCCGGGAATAACCGCGATGTACAACGTCGTTCGTTCGGCTGCCCTTGAGTCACGTCCAGACGTGACCGATCTGCCCGCACGCGAAGCCCTTGTCGAGTTCATGGTCCGAGTGAGCCTCGGTCAGGTCGACAATATGCTCGTACCGTCTGAGCACAAAGAGGCTGCGCGTAAGCTGCGCCGCCTGATCAGGACCGTTACCTCCGAGGAGGCCTCGGTCGAAGATGGCGCCGAAGCCGCGATCAGGGCGTATTCGATTCTGATCGATATCAAAAACGAAGAGCTCGACGACGAAGACTTCGAACAGTTGGATCCCGAGGAAGACGAACAGTCCTCCGACTCGGGTGACGACGAAGATGTTGTTGATCCAGAAAGCGTGATCCAGCAGTTCATGGGGCAACCTTCCCCCGACGGCGAATCGGGCGACGATTCGCCGGACGGTCAGGACGACCAGACAAGCGAAGGCGAATCTGAAGAAGATTATTCATCTCCGCAGGACGTGGACTACCGTGGCGAGTTCAAGCCGGAACTTTCCCAGCTTCTTTCCCAGATGCAGTTAATGGAAAACGACGAGTTCTCGGAGAGCGGTGAAATGGAACCGATCACCCAGGAACAACTCGAGGAGATGATGAAGAACGCCCCCGAAATGGAACTGGAACAGACGGAGGGCGACAAAGACGGCGAACAACAGGCTTCAGAGATGCTCGAAAACCTGATGAAGGAGCTACAGAAGCGCGATCCCGAGAACCAGCAGTTCCAGCCGGGTCCGATGCAGCACGTCGATGAAGACGGCGGCCCGCTCAATGCGACCGAGCCCGATACCTACACCTATCCCGAGTGGGATTTCCGGGCCAACGAATACAAGCCCGACTGGTGCATGATCCACGAAAAGATCATGACCGACGGCGAGCCGAACTTCTTCCGCGACACACTGGCCGAGAACGCTTCGCTGCTTGCCCAGATCAAGCGGCAGTTCGAGCTGGTTATTCCCGAGATGTATCGCAAGCAAAAACGCCTTGAAGACGGTGAAGAGCACGATCTCGATGCCGTGCTGGAGGCCGTTATCGACCTCCACGCCGGCGTATCACCCGACGAAAGGCTTTACTGGCGCAGGAACAAAAACGAGCGGTCCGTTGCCGTGGCGTTCCTGCTCGATATGTCGGCCTCGACCGCCGAGGCGATCGACGAGGCCAAGAAACCCTCCGACGACTGGGGCGCACCGGATGACCCTGTCGAATACATGGTCTGGCTGCGCTCTCGCCGGTCGGAAGGCATGCGCCGGACGTACAAAAGGATTGTCGACGTCGAAAAGGAAGGGATCACACTCCTCGTCAACTCGCTCGAAACGCTCGGCGACACATACGGAATATTCGGTTTCTCGGGATATGGCCGGGAAAACGTCGAGTTCTACACGATCAAGGACCTCGACGAAAAATTTTCCGATATAGTCCCCCGCCGCATCGACCGTATTGCCCCGCTGCACGCCACCCGCATGGGCCCGGCCATCCGGCACACGATAGCCAAACTTGCCGAAGTAGATGCGCGTTCCCGGTTCCTGTTCCTTATCTCGGATGGCCGACCGCAAGACCGTGGCTATTCGCGCGAAGGGGTCGAAAAGGAATACGCAGTACACGATACCCGGCAGGCACTTGTTGAGGCCCGTCAGGACGGCATCACGCCGTTCTGTCTGACCGTCGACAAGGCAGGGCACGATTACATGAAGACGATGATGGAAGATTTCAGCTACGAAGTGCTGCCGGACATCAGCCTGCTACCCGTTCGCCTGCCGCAGCTGTACAGGAACCTGACCACCTAGACTGCCTGCAACGGCACCCCAGCAGGGCACACACGCGAATCCCTATGCGTGTCTCCCCGTCCTTCGGGAGCGGGTGCCCCCTGAGCGCGGGGAGCGTAGATTGCGGCGGCGACTTGCTCACGCTAGGTCATCTGGCAAGTTGGCCTCCGACGCCCGGAGCCAATAACGCCCAGCCCGGAGCATAACGCCCAGGCACCCAGTCCAGGCCTAAATCCTGCTAACCGTTGCCGACGAGTAGTTTTCCGAAGAACAACTCGAGCAGACGCTCCGCCCATTCAGCATCGATCAGGATCACGTCCGACGTCTCGTTCGCCACCGCGTAGCGATAAGCGCCATTCTCGGTAATGTCGCCTATCGTCATCGTAAGGCGAGTCACTTCGGTTACGTTGTTGGCTGCCCGGTTTTCAATTCTTACTGCGATGTACGGGGCGGTCACAATCGTGCCGTATGGCTCGTAGTCGGCGCCGTCCAGCAGATTCAGTTCAACTGCACCGCCGATTTTCGGATTGCCGAAATGCTCGAGCTCTTTATCCAGCGCATCGCCGTCTGCAAGCTGGCTGCCCGTGCACGGGTCTCTTTCAAGCGGCAGATCGCATACAGACCATATCTCGGCCTCCCGATCGAACCCGTATGCGCGGATCACCTCGTTGTTATCGAAGAGAATCACCTCGCGAACCCGGCCGCTGAGCGTGTACAACCACTCTGGAAGCGGGGGTTCTGTAACCAGACGATCGAGAACGCCGCCCCACGTCGCGTCAACCAGCACAAGCTGCGGGAAGCCTGCTACCTGGGCGTAATGATTCTCCGCATCCGGGGTGAGGTTACCAAGGTAGAGCGTTACCTGCCTATCATCTCGCAGGGTTACCGTGATGCTCGAACTCGGTGCATCCAGCCCGTAAAGTGCCGGATCATCTATTTCCTCTCTTAGTACCCGCTGCGTTCGCGGTCCACCGAGAAGTTGGGTTATGCCACCCCAGCGGAAAAGATCAGTAGGAATGTCAACTAGATCATCAAAATACCAGCGCCGAGTACCTTCTCGTAACGACCAACTGGTGCTCAACTCCCCGGCGCGGATCTCGATAACCCGCAAATCATCGGGAGCCAGGGTGTAGAAGAACGGTGGGTCGGGCTCTTTGACCTCTTCAGTGGGGTTCGTGATAAACCAGGTCACGCCGATCGCGACATACGAAAGAACCGTTATCAGAACGAGCAGCAGGCGTAGATTCATCTTCTAACGCCTTCTCCACCAGGTCCAGAATCCGAACAGACTGATCAGCGTCGGCATGAGCAGCCAACCGGACCAGCGAACGAAATCGCGTTCGTTGCGAGTCAGGAACAGCTGACGGTTCGTGTCGGTCTTGGTCCGGATCGTGATCAGGTCAAAATCCTCGACCAGGTAGTTGATCGAATTCACAAACAGGTCGGCGTTGTTGGCAGAACCGAAATAATTGTTCGAGGCAAAATCTGTATCCCCGATCAAGATCATGTTCAGGCTGGCAAAGTTGCCGTCGGCGTCTTTGTAAACGCCCCCGGAAAGTTCGCCTACAGCCTCGACAACTACGGCAATAGGCAAGGGTCCCACAAGCTCCGATTCAATATCGAATTCGAGCGTGTCGGGGTCGGTTTCTGCCCAACTGCTGAGCGTCGTCGAGGCAATCATGCTCTGCGTGATCAACGGCGTAACGTCGTCGGCAAGTGGCACCGAAAGCGGGTCGATTGCCCATGCAAAATGAGTGCTGCCGGGGAGGTAAAGCACTTCAAAACCCGCGGTCACCGGGTGAGGAGGAAGCTGGCTATTGCTCTTCTTAATCTGGATGAATGTCGGGCTTGGAGCCACGAAACTGGCCAGGTCGGCGGCCTCTCCGTCGCCAATCGAAACCGCATAACGAGAAAGGAACTGCTTGAAAGTATCGGGCGTTTCATCCGGCTCAAGCATAAATAAAATACTGCCGCCCGAACGGGCGTATGCCAACAGGGCCTGCTGGTCAATCGGCAACAACTCCTGGACCGGACCCGCAAATACGATGGCAGCCGGGATTCTCTGTGGATCGCCCAGTGCCATCCTAGAACCTATTTCCTGGAGCGTTTCGACCACGATGACGTAATTCTCGCGACTCAGTGCTGCCGCGGCGAGGCCGAGCCCGGTATCCCCAATCGGATCGGTTACATCGCGCTCAGAGTGGCCGGTAATGAATGCAACGGTCTTCTGCAAGATCTCGTTGATCACCAGCAGGCCCGTGACTACCTGTTGCTCCGTAAATACACTCGATCCGTCAGACGGGTCTCCACCGACGACGATCTCGGTTCGCCGACTTTCGACTCCTTCGATCGCCAGGGCCGGGAACTGCGCCACCCCGAGGGAGGTAGCGATGTTCGGGTTCAAGTCCGGGTCGACAAGTTCGAAAGAAAGGTCGTAAATGCTTGAGCGTCGGCGAAACTCGCTCAACATGTCCTGGGTGTCTCGCCAGGCCGCTGCATCGGCCGCAGTATCCCCAGTGAAGAACGCGGTTATCTTCACCGGCTCTTTCATCTGTTCAAGCGTGTTCACAACCTGCTCTTCAAGCAGGAACTGCTTGGTGGCAGTTGTATCGATGCGCAGCCAGCCCGGGGGATTCGGTCGGTCGAGCGCCTGGTATAGAGCGAAGTTGATAATTACCGCGATCGCCAGGAAAACTATGAATACGATCGCGGTGTTGAACCCGTACCGACCCCGCCGACCGAAAACCGCCTGCCTGACCGTCGCCAGCGAGATCACCGCGTCGATGACCAGCAGTCCGAACCCGACACCCACAACGGTGAACGCAGGCCCTTCGAGTCCGCGCAGGAATATCCAGATCAACAGTCCGAGCACCATCGCGCCCACGCCGCTAACGGCCAGCGCCTGTCGTATCGACTGAGAATTGTTCCTCAGGCTTTTGAAGAGTGAGGTGCCCTCGCGAATTGAATCGGCCGATGGCCTGCTTTCGGGTCTGTTCTGCTGTTCTGTGGACATCTACCGGCCTAGCGCCATCGCCTTGCTTCAAGCACGAGCACAGTGAGAAGCAAGAACACTGCTGTTAGTGAAACGTAATATGCGATATCTGAGACGGAAATGATGCCCTTGGCGAAATCTGCGAAGTGCCCGCCCTGGGCCACCCCAAAGCTATCGAGGTCGAACACCGAGAACGAGGCGCCCAGTTGAAAACCATCCAGTACCTGCGATGCCAGCCCTGTAAGCCGCTCGCTGACAAAATCGATGATCGTCAGGGCGGTGAGAATCCCCGATCCCACGATCAGGCCTACTATCTGGTTGCTGCTCAGGGCCGATGCAAAGAGACCCACGGCAAGGGTCGCCGCAGCGTACAGTCCAAGGCCCAGAAGCCCGCTAAGCAAGGGGCCAATGTCGGGGTCGCCGTAAATGAAGAGCACGAGGATGAAGTACAATGACAGCCCCGTCATGATCGCGGTCATCACAAACGCGGCAATGAACTTGCCGAGCACGATCTCGAACTCCCGTATCGGCGAAGTAAGTAAAAGTTCGAGCGTCCCCATCTTTTGCTCTTCTGCAATGAGTCGCATCGTGAGTGCTGGCGACATGAAGATCATGAAGAAGACCGCACCTGCCAGGTAACCGCGGATGCTGGCTTCGGCGAACGCATCGGACACCGAGGCAACGAAAAAGAAGCCGGTTATCCCGAGGAATGCCGCCGAGACCACGTAGGCCATTGGCGATGAGAAATATGTGCGGATCTCTTTGGCCGCAATGACGGTTATGAAACGCAACTTCTACTCGCCTAGGTTTTCTTCTGTTGTCAATTCGAGGAAGATTTCTTCCAGGGTCATCGGCAGGGGGGTCAGGTTCGACAGCCCCCAACCATTGTCGATAACTGTCTTCGCAACCAGTTCGGACGCATTATTGTTTGGCCGGGCATCGACAATGAACGGCGAGAAATTCTCGCGCTCGGCACGCTGCACGATCGATACCCGTTGGTCGGTCCGTGCATCGATCACTACTGATATCTCCCGCATTGCGCTGATGAACGCAGGAGCATCGACACCCCGGACGCTTACTTCGATACGCTCGGCGTGCTGAAGCTTGTCCGAAAGCTGGTCCGGGTCATCGTCCGCCACGATCCGGCCATCATTTATCACAAGGACCCGAGAGCAGATCGCACTCACCTCGGGAAGAATGTGGGAACTGAGCAGCAGCGTGTGCTCTCGTCCCAGGTCGCTGATCAACTGCCGGGTCTCGACAACCTGGATAGGGTCGATACCAATAGTCGGCTCGTCCATGATCAGCACGTCCGGCTCATGCAAAATCGCCTGCGCAATCCCTGTGCGCTGTCGGTAGCCCTTAGAAAGGCGCCCTACCAGCGTGTCCCGGTATTCGCCAAGTTTGACCATTCCGATCACCAGCGGCAGGCGTTCTTTTACCCATGATGAGTTCATGCCGCGGATCTCACCCATATATTTCAGATAGTCAGTAACCGTCATATCCAGGTACAGGGGGACGGTTTCGGGTAGGTAGCCAATGTGACGTCTGACATCAAGCGAGTGAGAAACGACATCGTATCCAGAAACGGTAACCACGCCTTCAGTGGGCGGGGTGAATCCGGTCACCACTCGCATCGTCGTGGTTTTGCCTGCGCCGTTGGGCCCCAGGAAACCGACGATCTCACCCCTGAGCACCTCAAACGATATGTCGATCACGGCGGGGTAGGGGCCGTAACTCTTCGACATGTGCTCGATTTTTATCAACTATTCACTCCGGTCGGGGCTGCATTTCAGGCGATATTGCCCGGGTTACACCCACAGAAGAACCATTCTGCCAAAATTAAATGTGCCGCGGGTTACACGGCACATAGATACGGCAGTTCCGATCATGCGGTTTCCAAACCAAAATATAGTACCCAAGCAACTTGCTGACGGCTACACGGTTTCGTTGACCGTTTTAGGCCGATAATGAGCATCGCACGTTTCGTAAATACGCCCTTCAATTAAACCATGTGCACGAACGAAGATCGCATCAACTATCTCGACCACGCTGCCACGACGCCAGTGCGTGAAGATGTGCTCGAAAAGATGCTGCCCTACTTCACGCAGAAATTCGGAAACCCATCGAGCCTGTACGCTCTGGCCGGCGAAGCACGTTATGGCATTGATGAAGCCCGCGAGCAGGTGGCCGAGGTGTTGGGGGCGCGCTCGGCCGAAATCGTATTTACCGGGGGTGGCTCGGAGTCAGACAATACCGCTATCAAGGGCGTTGCGGCCGCCCGGGCCCTGTCGTCGGCCCGATCACCATCCAATGGCCACATCATCACGACCGCCATCGAGCACCACGCGGTGATTCACCCGGTTGAGCAGCTCGAAAAAATGGGTTACGCATCCACAGTCATCGGAGTCGACAGCACAGGCCGCGTCGACCCCGGCGAGTACGCGGCGGCTGTCCGACCAAATACCTTTCTCGCCAGCGTGATGCTGGTCAACAACGAAGTGGGAACCATCCAGGACGTATCGGAAATTTCGCGGCAGGTACGAGAAGCCGCTGATCGCGCCGGCACAAGCGTCATGGTCCATACCGATGCAGTGCAGGCTGCCGGGAAACTGTCGCTCAACGTCGACGACCTGGGTGTCGACCTGATGAGCCTCTCCGGTCACAAGATTTACGGGCCGAAGGGGGTCGGCGTCCTTTATGTCCGCCGGGGCACCGAACTCGAACCGCTGATCGCAGGGGGTGGTCAGGAGAGTCAAATGCGGTCGGGGACCGAAAACGTGGCGGCGATTGTAGGAATGGGCGAAGCGTTAGCGCTCTCTGAAGCTGAACGCGTCTCCAGCCGCCCCCGCATCCAGGCGCTGGCAGAACGCCTCATCGAAAAAATCGCAGAGCGGATCCCCAGTTCCATTTTCAACGGGAGCCATATCCACCGGGTACCCGAAATCGCGAACTTTTCATTCGTCGGTGTGGAGGGTGAACCCGTTCTGCTTGGGCTCGATTTCAGGGCGATAGCGGCATCGAGCGGCAGTGCTTGCAGCTCGGCGTCGCTCGAACCCTCTCACGTACTGCTGGCGATGGGGATAAGCCCCGAGTTGGCCGTCGGAAGTGTGAGAATTTCGATGGGTCGTGAGACAACCGAAACTGATATCGACGACATACTTCAGGTATTGCCTGAAATTCTCCAACAGTTAGGAACGTTCCCCGCGGGTGCTCGCAGCTGATCGAATTTTGAGTCCCGGATCTCGGGAAAACCTCGGGAAGATATTTCACGCAGTATTGTTGTACGAAATAATTAAGCGCATATGACACATCGAATAAGACGCCCCGCGGCGCACGCATCATGTACCCTCGCTTGTCGGTCCTGGTCTATCCGGGATGCTGGATCAACGGATGACTGAAGAAAACAAAGACGAAATAGAAACCGTGGAAAACCCGCAATCTGCTGCTGACGAGCCCGCGTCCGAAACTGTGAAAGCGCAGCTGCAAGACACCGCACCGG
>CAJWWK010000055.1 GCA_913048295.1 uncultured Dehalococcoidia bacterium | reverse complement strand
AGCCTTAGGAGCATGTGCCTTAACAGGCGTGTGGGTTCGAATCCCGCCTTCCCCACCACCACAACATCGGGCCTCGGAAGGCTTTGCCTCACCGGGGGGCGAACCGCGTTTGACAGCAACCGGCGCCGGCTTCGGTTCTTTTCTCCAGTCAACGGCCATCCTCGACCACCCCACCACCGATTTGCCCGACGGCCGAATCGTCGTGGATTGAACGTTCCTCAGCTACATCAAATGCAGCAGATGGCGGCGGATACGTTGCGCCGGGGTACTGCTGTGCGAGTCTGTTGAAGTAAGATGCCGCCAATTATTCCAGTGGAGGTATTGAGATGGCAGACGATAGAGTCGCGATAGTTACAGGGGCGGGCAGTGGTATTGGCAGGAGTGCAGCGTTGGCTTTGCTAGGCGATGGCTACAAAGTGACGCTGGTGGGCCGAAGACTGGATGCGTTGGAAGAGTCAGCGGGCTTAGCCGGAAACAATTCTGCGAACGCTCTGCCCGTTTCAGCCGATGCCGGGAAGCCGGACGCCGTTACGAACGTATTCAAGAAAACCGTCGATTCGTTCGGAAGGCTCGACGTGCTTTTCAACAACGCAGGAATCGGCGTACGTGCCCCGTCGCTTGAGGAAGTCACGCCCGAGCAGTGGCAGTCGGTTGTCGATATAAATCTTACTGGGACGTTCCTCTGCACAAGGGAGGCGATGCTCATCATGAAAGACCAGAATCCCATGGGCGGACGGATTATCAACAATGGCTCTCTGTCAGCCTATGTCCCACGACCGGGTAGCGCCCCTTACACCGCGACGAAACATGGTGTCACCGGTCTCACTCGTTCGACCGCACTCGACGGGCGCAAATACAACATTGCGTGCTCCCAGATTGATATCGGCAATGCGGCGACACCGATGACGGAACGAATGTCGGGAGGCGTTCCACAGGCTAACGGGGACATGATTGCGGAGCCGACCTTTGACGTGAATCACGTCGGTCAACAGGTTCTGTTTATTGCAAATCTACCCCTCGACACCAACATTCAATTCATGACAATCATGGCTACAAAGATGCCGTACATCGGTCGGGGTTAGTCCATCTCGCCACGACTTTCATTGCGCATGACCAATTCCTGCTGCTAACCAGTGAACAAACTGAACGGAAAAAATGTCAAAGATTCTCGTAACGCGCCGCACATTCCCCGCCTCCGCCGAAAAACTTCGGGCTAGCGGTGCGGAAATTGTTATCTGGGAAGACGATATTTCACCGCCTCACGACGAGTTTGTCGCGGCAGTCGCCGACGTCGATGGCCTCTACACCCATGTCAGCGACGCCGTTGACAGCGAGGTCATGGATGCGGCCCCAAAACTCAAGGTGGTAGCCCAGTTTGGAGTTGGCTACGATAATGTCGACGTGGCTGCCGCGAGCGCCCGCGGTATAGCGGTTGCCAACACACCGGGGGTTGTTTCGGAAAGCACTGCCGACGAGGCCTTCGCGCTGCTGGTTGCCATGGCCCGGCGCGTGCACGACCTGCCACAGATCGTAAAGCGTGGCGAGTGGGGAGATTTCGATCCGGTCGGACTACTGGGTACCGATATCCACCACAAGACCCTGGGTATCGTCGGTATGGGCCGAATCGGAAGCGAGGTGGCAAAGCGTGCAGCAGGCTTCAGCATGGAGGTCCTGTACTACAACCGGAACAGGCGCGACGAGGAGTTTGGCGCAACCTACGTCGATTCTCTTGAAGAACTGCTGGAACGGTCGGACTTCGTGTCGCTACACAACCCGCTAAACGCCGAAACGACGGGGCTGATGAGTACCGAACAGTTCAAATCCATGAAGAAATCGGCGATTCTCGTGAACACCACGCGCGGCCCGGTTGTCGATCAGGAAGCACTCTACGATGCGCTCAAGTCGGGAGAAATTGCCGGTGCGGCGCTCGATGTGACCGTTCCCGAGCCGATGCCCGCCGACCACCCTCTGCTCACCCTCGGCAACTGCCTCATCATGCCGCACGTCGCCAGCGCTACCGGCGACACGCGGCTGAAGATGGCCATGATGTGCGTCGAAAACGTGCTGGCAGGTGTAGCTGGCGACTGGCCGCCATACTGCGTCAACCAGGCCGCAATCGCCGGCAATGCCCGGTTGAAAGGCTAGTGTCAATGCTCCCTCCCCTGAAGGGAGCGAGCCAGAGGGCGGGTCGGAGCCTTCCCGCGGCGTGAAGCTTTGCGCTCGAGACCGCCTCTCCCACACCCTCGTCCCAACTCTCTCCCCGCGAACGAGATGGAGTAACGACTCCTAATCGTCGAAGAACCCGGCGTCCTCTTCGCTCAGGTACTGCTTCGCCTCGTCGACCCTGAAGCTGATGCCAAGCCCTGGCGTGTCGTTGACCGCGATGTGGCTGTCTTCGACTACCAGGTTATCCATGCCTTCGAGAATGTCGTACCACCAGTCCGGCTTCCCGTTTGGCAGCTCGAACGCAATGAAGTTGTCGGGCAGCGTTGCACCGACCTGTACATGGGCTGCAAGACCGATCAGACCGTCGACCGTTCCGTGTGGCGCCATCTGAATGCCATGCAGATCGGCAAACTCGGCAATCCACTTCAACTCGGCTATTCCGCCAACGTCCATCGGATCTGGCCCGATTACGTCCACCGCATGCTTTTCGATCAACTCCTTGAAGCCGTGGCGCAAATACACCTGCTCACCGGTGTGGATGGGTGTCGAAGTGTACGGAGTGACCTGCAAGAAGAAGTCAGGGTGGACGTACGGCGTGTAGTCGCCGGTGATCGTGTCTTCCATCCACATCAGGTTGTACGGTTCAAGGGCCTGGGCGAGTTTCAGCGTGTCGGACACCGCCATGCCGGGGCCGCAGTCGAGTGCCAGCCCCACTTCATCGCCAAGCACTTCCTTCATTGCTATCACGCAATCGACCGTAAGGTTGAAGCCTTTTTCGGTCATCAGGCCACGGTTTGGGTACATGGGCTTTGGAACGTAGTCGCCGTAGTAGAAGTCGGGCATGTCCCTGACCATCGGCGAGCCATGAAAAGTTATCCCCTGTTTGATGATCGAGAAGTTCTGGGGCAGGTCTTTCATCCACTTCATGTTCTTTGCAAAGTCTTCAGGCTGGTAACCCTCAAACGGCGTGCGAATGTTGCCGTTGTAGACCCGGATTCTGTCGCGGATTTTTCCGCCGAGCAACTTGTAAATGGGTACTCCTGCTGCCTTGCCGGCTATGTCCCACAGCGCGATCTCGATCGCACTTACGCCAGAGCCCCAGGGCTTGAACGCACCCACGCGCCTGATGTGAAGCAACACCCGCTCGACGTCTGTCGGGTCGAGTCCCAGGATCATGTCCCGGTAGTACTGGATCTGCGGCTTGAAGAACGGCTGGTTTCGAGGCGATTCGGCACCGCCGATCCCGTCGATGCCTTCGTCGGTCGTAATTCGGATAACCGGGTGGTCGCCGATGATTGCGCATCTAACATCTTTGATTTTCATGTTTTCTCCACGGCCGCCAGGCGGCACTAATAAATTACGGCGAAATTCTACGCCCTGATCTCGTCTCAATCGGTCGAGTCACTATGGAATCGAGAAGTTGTGCGGGTTCTTAATCGTCGAAGAAATTTGCATCCTCTTCACGCAGGTATTTTTTCGCCTCTTCCGGGATGAATGAGACGCCGAGTCCCGGTGTGTCGGGTACTTCGATGTGACTGTCTTTCACCGGGAACCGTTCGCCGTCCATGATGTCGAGCCACCACTCTGGCTTCGCCTGCGGTAACTCGAAAGCAATGAAGTTGTCGGGCAATACCGCCGCGAGATGTGTTTGTGCGGCGAGACCGATTAAGCCATCGAAAACGCCGTGTGGAGCAAAGAGTATTCCGTGAAGATCGGCATACTCGGCGATGAACTTCATCTCGGCGATACCGCCAACGTCGGCGACGTCGGGACCGAGCACATTCACTGCGTTTCGTTCGATCAACTCGACAAAATTCTGTCGGAGGTAAATCTGTTCGCCAGTGTGGATCGGGGTCGATGTGTATGGAGTGATCTGCGTGTATAGATCGGCGAGCACGTATGGCGTGTAGTCGCCGGTCACCATGTCCTCAAGCCACATGATGTTCGAGCCTTCAAGCTCCTTTGCAAGCTTGAGCGCATCAGGAACCGTCATTCCGGGCCCACAATCGAGGGCTAGTCCGACATCGTCTCCAAGCACGTCCAGGCACGCTTCAATGCACGCCATCAGGTATTTGAATCCCCTGGGGGTAATAACTCCACGATTCGGATAGCGCTGGGCGGATACTGGCGTTCCGTAGTAAAAATCGTCCCTGTTTTGCATACCACCGTGAAACGAAACGGCCTGTTTAATGATCGAGAAGTTGTAGGGGTGGTCCTTCATCTTTTGCATATCTTCGGCGAAGTGCTCCGGTTCGGAGCCACTTCTCTTAAAGCGCACGCTGCCGTTGTAGACCTGAACTTTGTCCCGAATCTTGCCGCCCAGCAGCTTGTAGACGGGAAGACCCGCTGCTTTACCGGCGATGTCCCACAATGCCATCTCAATCGCACTTACCGCTGTACCCCACGGCTTGAAGGACCCCATTCGGCGAATACCAAGCATCACGCGTTCGACATTTGTAGGGTCATTGCCGATGATCATCTCTCGATAGAACTCGATCATCGGTTTCAGATACGGTTTTGCCGTTTCACCGGCTCCAACGCCGTCGATTCCTTCATCAGTCGTAATCCTTACGACAGGTGCATCGCCGATTATCGCCACTTTCAGATCGGTAATTTTCATTCGATTGATTCCTCGTACGACAAATGTCAGATTCGACCGAAATTCTATGCCCGGACCAGGCAAATGGTGTGGCGAATCATGTAGATCTCGGTGAAACGCCGACATTTGTGTAAATCCCGTCCATATATTCGGGAACCTTTTCTGAATTCCCGTGTCTTGAACTTGTCAGGGCTGCAATCAGGTTCCCGTCGAAAAGTGTTCCCACGTCAGCCTCTGGCTTTCTCGGAATGACGGTCGAGCCACCCTACGCGTCGCCAATAATCGCTCCACCCTCCGTCAGGCTCAGAACGCCTGCCGGTCGGAAAATCGACTCTGTCTGGTTTCCTGTCATTGCGAGGAGTCCGCGACGTGGCAATCCCCGTCAATTCGGGAGGCATCCCCACGTCAGCCTGCGGCTTCCTCGGGATGGCCGCTGATCGGGAAGTCAACAATTTACGCGATTCAGTATTATCATTCGCACCTCAAATAACCCGATGCCCAATTCGGAGAAAACATGCGTGTAGCAACCTGGCGTGGCGGAAGTGAATTCACGGTGGATACGGTTGACGATCCATCGCCGGGGACCGGTCAGGTGGTTATCAAGGTTCACTCATCCGGCATTTGCGGTACCGACATCCACAAAACCCAGGGCCTGTTTCCGGGCGTTCCGCCGGAAGTGCTCGGTCACGAATTTGTCGGGCCGATCGTCGAACTTGGTGATGGCGTCGACTCGTCAATGCTGGGCAAGATGGTTGGCTGCACGCTCGTCGCTGCATGCGGTGAGTGCGTGAGTTGCAAGACGTGGTCGGGCATGCATTGCGAGCGCGAGCCACGGCTCGCAGGTGGCTTCGCCGAATACGTGCTGATCGACCAGCGACAGGCCCACATCGTCCCTGACGGACTCGACCCCGAAACCGCCTCAATGACCGAGCCAGCCGCATGCGTGATTTCCTGCCTGAACATGCTCGGTGACATTGAGGAAGGCTGCGATGCGCTGGTCGTCGGCGGAGGCCTGCTCGGACTTTTCACGGTCGGCATGCTCAGGTTGCGCGGGGCAGGGCGGATCATCCTGTCGGAACCCAACCCGAAACGACTCGCCATGGGCAGGCAGTTTGGTGCCGACGTGCTTAACGACCCAACAAAGGATGACCTGGGCGAGCTGGTGAACGACCTGACTGGCGGTTGGGGGGTAAAGATCGGTGCCGAAGCCGTCGGCGTTCCCCAACTGGTGGCCAATGTCTCCAAGATGGTCCGCCCCCGCGGAAACCTTGTACTTGTCGGCGTGTCCCCAGTAGGCTCACCGCTTCCGATCGACCTGTATGACATCCACTACAAAGAGATCACAATCAGCGGCGCGTATGGCGCTGGTGACGCCTTCGCTGAGGCACTCGAAGCCCTGCTACGACTCAAGCTTGAAGGCGTAGTCAGCGGCAGGTTCCCGCTTGAAGCGATCCAAGAAGCGTTCGCCGCGTCAGCCGGAGGAGAGGGCGTCAAATACATGATCGCGCCCAACGATTAGGTCGCGAGGCGACGGTTCCTCCGACAAGGGGTTGAGTTGGCTGAATCGAATGGGTTGAGCCGGTGGATGCGGGTAGCGAACCGGTCGTAACACCCGTAACCTGCGTGCGCCCTCGCCGACCCGCGCCATTCCCACTCGCCTGAATCCTCCTCCCGGTGATGAGGGCTTCCTGGAATGTGGAAATCACGACTTCGGCAACTTATCGAGGATCGCCTGACAGAGCTCCCGCGCTCCCTCAGCGGTGGCAGCCTGACAAAACATGATGACGTTGCCGTAAACGACAAAATCGCCGTACTTGGGAGAGCGTGTGCAGTCGCGTCCACCCCCGGGAACCCGAGCGGCGCACGCCTTTTGATCGGCGGTCGCCCACGTCCAGGTCACGTTCTCCCGCTTGATAAAGACGTCCGGGCCGACAATCTCATGTGCCACCGGAATCCCTTCACGAATGGCAATTTCATGAGTTGGAAAGAACCGAAATTCGATATCTCGGGTGTTATAAAACCCGAGCGAAGCGCCGATCGCACCCGGCAAACCTTCGGTGTTGTAATCCTTACTGTGCTTGACCCCGGCCGCCTCGAAATCGGCAAATGTGAGCACACGACTCGTTTCGACGACCGTCGATCCGTAGGAGACAGCACCATCGCTGCCACCGTCGTTCACTGCCCCGATCTCCGATTCACCACCACAAGAAACGAGGCTCAACGTTGCTATGCCGAGCGCCAGGATCAGGAAATATCTGCGCATTTGCCGATGTTACAAACGCCCGCCCACGTGTTCAACTCAGATCACGGTTGTACAGGTGGCGAACAACCCGGTTCACCGGTACTCTGCGTGCGCCTGACACGACTGCCGCAATCCTGATCGACAGCACCTAACCGGTGCAGAGGTATCGCATGACCAAACTCTCGGGTGGAGAAGCCCTCGTAAAGTCTCTTGTCCGTGAGGGCGTCGAAGTGGTATTCGGCCTGCCCGGAGTGCAGATGTACGGGATCATCGCAGCCCTGCGCGACGAGCCGAGTATCAGGTTCATAGTCACCCGGCACGAGCAGGCCACAACGTACATGGCCGACGGCTACGCCCGCACTACAGGTAAACCCGGCGTGGCGCTGGTAGTTCCCGGACCCGGGATTTACAACGCTGGTGGAGGACTTTCGACTGCCTTTTCACGGTCGTCTCCGGTCGTGCTGATCGCGGGCCAGATACCTCGCGCAACGATCGGCCAGAACCTGGGAGGTCTCCACGAGGTCAACGACCAGAAAGAAATCACAAATCCGATCACAAAGTGGCAGAAACAGGTACTGCGGCCCCACGAGGTACCCGAAGGCATCCACGAGGCGTTCCGGCAGGCACAGTCCGACCGGCCATCGCCAGTTCACTTCGAACTCCCACCGGAAACGATGGTCGAACGGGAAGACGTGACCCTCCTTGAGCCGGCCCAGATAACCAGGCGAGTTCCGGAGCGTTCAGTCATTGAGCGGGCAGCGAAGGAAATCGCCGCCGCCCGAAAACCCGTCATTTACGCCGGTGGTGGTATCGCGCGCTCCAATGCTGAAGAGGAACTCGTCGCGTTTGCCGAAGCGGCCGGGATCGCGGTAATGACGTCGGCAGGCGGCAAGGGAACGATGTCCGAAAAACACCCCCTGGCGCTTGGCGGTTCGCTCGGGCCCGGCGGACAGTTGAAGGAATATATCGAAGACGCCGATGTGATTATCGGCATCGGCACCCGGTTCTCGATGCGTAACCCGGCCGGAAACGACGCCCGGCTGATTCACATAGACGCTGATCCGGCAATGATCGGCCATGTGCACCAGAACAGCCTCGGGCTGGTGGGCGACGTGAAGGCGACCCTGCCGGTTCTGGGCCAGGCGCTGGAAGCGGCAGGAGGTGGCACCTGGAGTTCGCCGACCAAACAAGTGGCCGAGATTCAACGAAGACTTGCAGAAAGCGAAGACGAGATAAACCGACCGCAGGAAGACTACCTCCAGGCCCTGCAGGCGGGGGTTCCGAGTGACGCCGTGATGATTTTCGGCATGACCCAGCTAGGCTACTACTCGAGGCCGCGCTGGCTCACGGAAAACCCGAAAAGTTACATCGATTCAGGCTACTCCGGAAACCTGGGTTTTTCGTTCCCAACAGCCCTTGGAGCGAAGGTCGGGAATCCCGGCAAGCCGGTTGTCTGCGTATCTGGTGATGGTGGGTTCATGTACAACTCTTCGGAAATTTCGACCGCTGTGAAGTACGGCATCAACCTCGTTACGGTGATCTACAACGACGGCCACTTCGGCAACGTCGCACGCGATCTGGATGACGACTTCGGTGGCGACTACGAAACTGAGTTCGCCAACCCGGATTTTGTAAAGCTCGCGGAAGCGTATGGCGCGGTGGGCCTACGAGCAAGAGACCCGTTCAATGTAACCAACGTGATACCGAAAGCACTCGAAATGAAAAGGCCGGTGTTCATCGATGTGCCGGTCTCACGCGTCCCACGACCCAAACAGTGGTCGGCCCGTGCACCCTGGACGAAGCCGCAGGAAGGCCTGATCGACTAGGTACTTAACCGCGCGCTATCAACCATCCAGGCGCATCCGCCGAACTTTTTGGTCAACTCGGTTCGACCCGCCAGAAAACGTAGCTGGCTACCCGAAGCCGAGGTTGCGGGAAACTTCGCCTTCGGTGAGCCAGTAGAAAATCAGGTAACCACCAACCAGTATCAGTACACCGGCTGAGATTGGCTGAACGTACGGCATGACCCTGCGGATCTGGTTCACCATCGCACCTTTGAAAACCGCGATGCCAATCGTGAGAACGGTGATTACAAAGGTCATTCCGAGTGCGTAGGCAAGAAACTGGCCCGTGGCCTGTACAACTCCACCTGTGGCGAGCGAGCTGCTGATGAGCCCTAGGAAAATCGGTAGCGTGCAGCTGAGCGAGGCGACTGCGTACGAGATGCCGAAAAGGAAATAGCCCTTGACACTGGTGTCGGACGCCGTTCCAATCCTCGAAGCCGCCGATTGAGCCCGGTTGGTGTAAAGCTTGCCGCCAGCGAAAAGGTAAGCGCCAAGCGCAGCCATGATGAATCCCAGGAAGAAACTCACCCATGGAAAAATCACGATAAAAGATCGGGCCCCTGATGAAATTGCGATTCCGACGGTACCGAAAAGTAGTACAAAGCCTGCACCGAGAGCAGCGCTGACATAGAGCGCTTTTACAAGTGATCGAGAGATGCCGACTGCACTTCGCCCGCCCCCGGCAGGCGAATCACCCTGCTGGTCAGTCAGGTACATCGTAAGAAACGCGGGGAGCATTACGAACCCGCACGGATTTACCGTCGCGACCATGCCGGCGGCAAAAGCGAATCCAAGTGGCAGGAACGAGCCCAGGTTGCCTACGAAACCCGCGCTGTCGGACGAGTAACTCAGCGCACCGCCGATGAAACTGTTTCCACCCGGTCCGACCATCAGCCCGGCCACGAGTGCGAATCCCGCGACGAGCGCTGCAACTGCGGCCGGAACAGGCAGGTTTTTCAGGTTGAAACCAACTTCATCCTGCGCGAATTGAGTGTTTGCAATAGTCATCTTTAGCTGGGTTCACCTTCAGATATGTATAAGACCATACGATCCCGGCCAGTGATCTAACAGTTGATAAGTTTCCCAGAGTACCGGGGAAACATGTGGACATATTTTATCTACTCAGCTGCGGGATCACTTAATCCGATGCCAGTCTGTTCAGTTCGATCCAAGATAGATCATTGGCACGGAATGGCGAGTGTGGATTTCATGCCGACTGGTTGGTGATAAATACGGCAACTATGATGTTCTGGATTGCGCTGGTGGGTCATCTCGGCCGGCGCCCTGAGTAACACTTGGCAGTCTATTTAACACACTTTCGCTCGAATGCCTGTCGTCGGCAAGTTGCTATCGAATAAAACTGTTTTGGCACTAAAACACCGCAACACACAACCTCTGTTGATACCGCTCAGCCAGGACTCCAGTCTGGAAGATGCGCGGCGCGTTACCGTTCACCTCGCGATATCGAATCCAGAAACCGAAAGTAATGCGCTCAGCCTGCTCGGGCGAAACGCCAGATTCTCCGTCGTAAAAGGCAGCATCGGGTACGCGGCTGAAGCAGACGTGCGGATTATCGATCGACGTCCCGATCCCGACCAGGTACGTGCCCTGGACGAGCTAAAACCTCCCCGCCTGTTGTTCCTGGGGGAGACTAGCGCGGACGAAGAACTGATTGAAGCCGCAAGGGCCGGCGCGTGGGCATTCGTCGCCCTAACGGACGATATCGAAACGCTTGAAGCGGCGATATTGACACTTGCTGAATCGGCCGGGAGTCCGCTGCTGAAGCAACTCGCCGCCGGCAACACTGGAGCCGAAGCTGTTTTAAATCAGCTGTCTGCGCCCGCAATCGATCACCCCGAAAATATCTTCGAATCGGGCCCCCTCACGACCAGGGAGATCGAAATCCTTGAGTTGATTGCACACGGCGAACCGAGCAAAGGCATTGGCAAAATAGTTGGCCTGGGTGAACAGACGATCAAAAATTACGTCCTGAAAATTCTGGACAAAACCCACACCCGCAACCGGGCTCACGCCGCCGCTGTCGCGGCCCAGCGTGGATGGTTTTCCACCATTGAAGAGGTGTGACCGTCATGGCTGAATACATGCGTGATTTTCACTCTGGAATCGCACCTGAGCTGTGTTAGAATAACCGCTGATTCGTTGCGCAAACTTCGGCGCGGGCAAGTCCCGCGCCTATCTGTGTGCGACGTAATTTCAAACACCAGGCCGGTCCTAAAGATGTTGGATCGGAAGTAGAGGCGAGTAATTGACGACATCAGAGACCATCCCGATTGCCCCTGAAATTTCCGGGCAGGAGGAGACTCTGGCGCCTCTCGACCTGCGTTCGCTTTTCGTCGCTGGGGTGCATTTCGGCCACCCTTCCAAGCGATGGAACCCCAAGATGGCGGAATACATCTTCGGAAAGCGTTCGCGCGCACACATCATCGACCTTTCGAAAACAGTCACCATGCTGAAGACCGCCAAGGACTTCGTCGAGGAGATTGTGAGTAAGGGCGGCGAGTGCTTGATGGTCGGGACCAAGGCCCAGGCTCAGGGAGCAATCAAGGAACAGGCCGACAAGGTCGGCGCCATGTACATCAACCAGCGCTGGCTTGGCGGAATGATGACCAACTTCCAGACGATTCAGGCCCGAATCGAACGCCTGGTCTATCTGGAAGATGCATTTGCCAAGGACACCATCGTGGCACAGACCAAGCGGGAGTCATTGATGCTCGCCGCTGAGGTCGAACGACTTAACAAGTTCTTTGGTGGCATCAAGGAAATGGAAAAGCTGCCGCAGGTACTGTTCATCGTCGATATCGAAAAAGAGAACATTGCCGTTGCCGAGGCACGACGCCTTGGGATTCCGATCGTGGCCATCGTGGATACGAATTGCGATCCCACGCAAGTTGACTTTGCGATTCCGGGTAACGACGATTCGGTGCGCTCAATCACGTTGATCGCACAGCACATCGGCGAAGCTATCTCAAATGGCAAGGTTGCCGCGCAGAAGGCACGCGAGGAACGGATGGCTGCCGAGGCCGAGCTCGAAGCCCAGGAAGCCGCAGCGCGTGCTGAAGCCCAGGCGAAGGCCGCCGAGCGGGCAGCCGAGGCCGTCAAAGTCAAGGCTGAAGCAGACGCCAAGAAGGCAGCAGAAGCCAAAAAAGCTGAAGCTTCCGCCCCCAAAACTAAAGATGAGCCAAAGGCTGAAGTAACCAAAGACGAAGACAAAACCGCGTCAGCGAAGTCGTCAGCGGCAAAGAGTGACGAGGAACAACCGAAATCAGAGGCTAAGGCAGCGAAGGCCGAAACGCCCGAAACTCCCGATGCGAAAACTGAAACTGCGGCGGAAGCTCCTGTAGTCGAAGACACTGCTAAAGAAAAAGCCGAGCCAGCGAAAAAGCCTGTTACGAAAACCAAAGCCGCGCCAAAAGCAAAGGCCAAAACTGCAGCGAATAAACCGGCAGCGGCACAGAAGGCGAAACCTGCTCCAAAACCAAAGGCGAAGGCCCCGACGAAAGCGAAGCCGGCAGCCAGCGAAAAGGATGACGCCAAGAAAACAGCAGCTGCGGTGAAAGAAAAACCCGAAGCTACTGAAAAATCGAAATCTGGCGCGGACGACTCGAATTAGATTTTTGCCGTCAGATCAAGTACGGATTTAATTTCAGGCGAACACCGGCTTCGACCGTGAAGGTCGATCTCGGACCCTGCCCAACAAGGACAAAGAAGTGCCAGTTACAGCTGCGCAAGTAAGAGAACTTAGAGACAAGACCGGCGCCGGCATCATGGACTGCAAGCGGGCTCTCGAGGAGTCTGATGGGGATATTGCAAAGGCCGAAGCGATTCTGAATAAAAAGGGACTGGCTTCTGCAGCTAAAAAGGCCGGACGTTCGACCTCCGAGGGTCTTGTCGTTTCCTACATTCACACGGGTGGTCGAGTTGGTTCGATGATCGAACTCAACTGCGAGACCGATTTCGTCGCGCGGACCGATGAGTTTGAAGTGTTGGGTCGGAATCTTGCCATGCAGGTCGCAGCCATGAGCCCGCGGTTTGTAGATCGAGACTCGGTGCCCGAAGACGCCGAAGAAGTTAAAGACGAAGAGTTGCTTCTCGAACAGGAGTACATACGCGACTCCAGCATGAAGATCGCCGACCTGGTGACGGATTCAATTGGCAAACTCGGTGAAAACATTCACATACGAAGATTTTCACGATTCGAACTGGGTGGATAAAGCGACAATGAAAAGTCCGGCCGTTTGGCCGGAACTTTTTTCAGGGGAATCTGGCAAATGACGCAACCGGCATATTCGAGAGTGGTACTGAAGATGTCTGGCGACTCATTCAAAGGTGACCACGATTTCGGAATCGATGCCGATACGCTCCAGTACATCTCGTCCGAGATAAAAAGTATTGTCGATATGGGCGTTGAGGTGGGCGTTGTTGTCGGTGGTGGCAACATGTGGCGGGGTGCCGACCATGAGAAGCGGGGTATGGACCGTTCCACGGCGGATTTCGCCGGAATGCTCGCCACGATAATGAATGCTCTCGCGTTGCAGGATGCCCTCGAAAAAGTAGATATGATTGTGCGAACTCAATCCGCCATTTCGATGCCGTCGGTTGCCGAGCCCTACATCCGCCGCAGGGCGATACGCCACCTCGAAAAAGGGCGGGTAGTCATATTCGCGGGGGGAGCCGGTGTCCCCTATATGACCACCGATACACCGGCTGCGCTCCGGGCACTGGAAATCGGCGCTGACGCGCTCATCATGGCCAAAAACGGGATAGACGGCGTTTATGATTCCGACCCGCAGACAAACGCCACAGCGAAAAAATATGAACGCCTGACTCACCACGAGGCCCTTTCACAACGGCTGCAAGCGCTCGATAGCACGGCCCTGTCTCTTTGCATGGACAATTCGCTGCCGATAGTTGTCTTCGACATCTTCAAACCCGGGAATCTCCGTTCAATCCTCTCCGGCGATCACGTCGGCACGTTGATAATCGACGGCGAGTCCGGCCAGTAAGCCAATTATTGTGGGCATAGAAGCATCCTGTGGGTTGCGCATACTTTCTTCCGGCTGTATTTTTTCTTGTGAAATGGGTAATTTCAACGAAGCACCCAGTCAGATAGGTTCGGGGGAATCAAGATGCTGCAAGAAACTCTCGACGAAACAAAACAGCGAATGTCGGGCTCGGTCGAAGCTCTAAAACGTGACATGATTGGTGTCAGAACGGGAAGGGCGTCGACCGGCCTGGTAGACAATCTCAAGGTCGATTACTTTGGTAGCGAGATGCCGCTCAACCAGCTCGCACAGATAAACGTTGGTGATGCCCGGCTGCTGGTAATCCAACCCTGGGACAAGAACGCAGTTGAGCCAATCGCAAAGGCCATTCAAAACTCGGATTTGAGCATTTCGCCAAGTATCGATGGTGCCATCATTCGGCTGAATCTGCCGCCGCTCACGGAAGAGCGTCGGCGGGATCTGGTGAAAATGGTCAAGTCGCGCGGCGAAGAGGCCAAGGTTTCGGTTCGCAGCGCCAGGCGCGACGCTCAGGACACTATCCGAATGATCGAAAAAGAAGGCGAAGCACCGCAGGACGATTGCCAGCGTGCCCAGAAGGACTTGCAGAAACTGACCGACGACGCCTCTGGCTTGATCGATTCCGAGACCAGCTCAAAAGAGGAAGAAGTGATGCAGATATAGCTCTGCTCAAATCTACATGGTTCACCCAGAAAAATGACCTCTAATACAAAAGCTAGCCCGCGCACCAAGAACCTCGATAAGAACGTTCCTCGCCACGTCGCGATCATCATGGACGGTAACGGTCGTTGGGCCGTCGCGCGTGGTCTTGACGTATCGGAAGGCCATCATGCCGGCTACGAAAACATCCGGCGCGTCGTCAACGATTTTGCGAACCGCGGTGTTGAATACCTGACGTTGTATGCATTTTCAACCGAAAACTGGGACAGACCCGAAACCGAGGTCAATGGCATCTTGAACCTCGCAATTGCGGTGATCGCACATGAAGCGCAGGAACTTCACGAAAACGGTGTCCGAATAAAGCACCTCGGCCGAGTCGACCGACTTTCTCCAGAGCTGCGCGTCGAACTGGAACAGGCCGTCGAGATGACTGCTGGTAACACGGGCCTGACCCTCGGAATTGCATTCGATTATGGCGGCCGGGCGGAAATCGTTCAGGCAGCGAAGAGAATGGTCGAAGAAACGGTTTCACCCGACGAGGTCAACGAGCAGAAGTTTTCGGAATTTCTGTACACATCCGACATGCCCGACGTCGACCTCCTGATTCGGACCGGCGGTGATTTCAGGATCAGCAATTTCCTCCTGTGGCAGACTGCCTACTCCGAGTTCTATTCATCCGAAACATGGTGGCCGGATTTCTTTGGTGAACGCATCGATGAAGCATTTGATGCATTCAATGAACGCAAGCGCCGGTTCGGCAAGCGAGTCTGATAAAAAGTTCCGGCACCGGCCCTTTTCGGTTGTTGGCATCGCGGAAAATCAGTTGCGTACTCGAATAATCACCGCAATGATCGGCATTCCAGTTGTGCTTCTGGCCATATTGCTGGGACTCTCCGGGATTGCCGTTTTGTCCATTTCAGCAGGCATCATTGGGGGGCTCGAACTCGACCGTATGATGCGGCCTACCATCGACCGCCCCAATCGCTGGGCCGGGACCCGGATTATTTCACTGGCGTTTGGACCGATCGCAATTGCGGTATTTGGCGCCTGGATGCTGTCGGAAGGGCGAATCACAGGCGAGCACCTGCCGATATTACTGGCAGTTGTCCTAACTCTCGCGCTGCTTGTGCGCGGGACTGCGATGCTGGGGCGATCCGGAGGCAGTTCGATCCCCGGCCGCAGGGCAGGCGACTGGGTGTACTGGGTTTTCGCGGCGTACGTCGGTCTGAGCCTCGCACATGCACCTGTGACGGTCGGGCTATCCAACGGCCGAGAGCTGCTGCTGCTTGCCATAGTCACCACGTTCGCAATCGATTCGTCCGCCCTACTGGTTGGCCTTTCCATGGGTCGAACACAACTGGCACCGAAAATCAGCCCGAATAAGTCGTGGGAAGGCGCGGTCGGGGGTCTGATTGGCGGAGCGACTGTGGCAATCGGCATCGACGCGGCGTTCGATTTACAGTTTTCAACGGTGGCCGCAGGCGTCCTCGGAGCCGTTCTTGGCGTCGCCGCGATTCTCGGCGATCTTTATGAGTCCTGGATAAAACGACGTTCCAGCGTGAAGGACAGTGGCTCGATAATCCCCGGACACGGCGGCATTCTCGACCGTTTGGACAGCGTGATGCCGAACCTCGTGGTCGTATACTGGGCGGCAGTATGGAACGCACTGTAAATAAACTCGTAATTCTGGGGTCAACCGGGTCGGTCGGACGACAAACTCTCGATATCGTGCGCGCATTCCCCGGTCGCTTCGAGATCGTCGGCCTCTGCAATGGATTTAATACCGAGTTGCTCAAGACCCAGATCGACGAGTTTAGCCCTCGTTATGTCGGCACTCTTGGGGATATCGAACCGGGGTATGGTGGTGCCGTATTTGCACCGGCTGCTGAAATCGCGGCACTACCGGAGGTCGATTTCGTGATGGCCAGCACCGTCGGTTGCGCCGGTATGTCTTCCACGCTAGCCGCGCTTTCGGCTGGCAAGACCGTCGGCCTCGCAAACAAGGAAGTCGTAATCATGGCAGGGCAACTGCTTATGGACGTTGCGACAGCCAACGGGGCGACGATTCTTCCTGTAGACAGCGAACCCTCGGCCATATGGCAATGCCTGGAGGGCGAGGTAAGCGAGCCTTCGCGGCTGATTATCACGGCGTCGGGAGGCGCGTTCCGCGATCGGACCTGGGATTCCCTCGACGATGTAACCCCACAGGAAGCCTTGCGACACCCGACCTGGTCGATGGGCAATAAAATAACTATCGACTCGGCCACACTGATGAACAAGGCGTTCGAGGTAATCGAATCGAGGTGGATGTTCGACATTCCGTTCGATCGAATCGACGTCACAATTCACCGCCAGA
>CAJWWK010000054.1 GCA_913048295.1 uncultured Dehalococcoidia bacterium | reverse complement strand
CGATCTGTGTGGACACGTCACCCTCGCATCTGGGCATCTCATCTTCAAACACATGCAGCCTGAACTCGAACAGGTTACGTTCCACACCCGGAGCGGCCCACTCGGTGTCAGTCGGCGAAACGACCTGCTTGAACTTGATTTCCCGGCGATCGCAAGCCTGCACCAGCCCTGGGTAGTCGCCACAGCTCCTGCCGATGCCGAAGAATATGACTTCGTGAGCAGGTTTTTCGCACCCATGGCCGGCATCAACGAGGATCCCGCAACCGGATCGGCCCACACGGTACTCACGCCCTACTGGTCAGCCCGACTTGGCAAAACGCACCTTGTAGCGAGGCAGATCTCGAAGCGTGGCGGTGATTTTTACTGCGAGATGGCCGGTGATCGGGTAAAGATTACCGGGCAGACGGTGGAAGTAATGACAGGGATGCTGGATATTCAGATCTAGCTCCGGTAATAAACGTACTGTTTCGGATTCAGCGCACAACCGGTAATCTCACTACAGACCGTACACGCCTCCGGGAACCGCTCAAGACAGACCCGAGCCAGCAGAAACAAGCCAATGACCCCAAGATCCGCGTTTCTGGACGCCCTGAAATCCGGAACTAACGGTGCCATCCTCGCCGACGGTGGAATCGGTTCTCTCATCTTCCAGCTGACCGGTCGCCTTGCGTCTACTGAATATACATACGAGGCGCTGAACCTCCACAACCCTGAACTCATCAAGGGCATCCACGCCTCGAGCCTCGCAGCAGGAGCGACCGTTCTCACCACAAACACGTTCGCCGCAAACACCGTGGAACTAACTGCGGCAGGAGGGGGCGACAGAGTCGATGAGATAAACCGTGCAGCAGTCGAGATCGCCCGCGTGGCCATCGCCGATCACCGGGCCGAATACCCCGAGGCGGGTGCAACTTACTTTGTAATCGGCTCAGTAGGCCCCGGCCGCAGGAACGTCGAAGCCTACACCGGGCAGGTCGATGCCTTGATCGGGGCTGGAGTCGACGCCTTCCTTCTCGAAACCTTCACCGACATCGAACTGGCAATGCAGCTCACGCGCTCCATATCCGGACGACCCGAAGCCCCACCGGTGATCGTTCACGGTGCACTCGACCCGGGCGTCGGCGAGGCGCAGAAATGGCCCGTCGAGCCGATCGAATTCGTAAAGATGGCGGCAGAGGCCGGGGCATCGGTGGCGGGAATAAACTGCGTCGCACCATGGGCCGCGGCCGCGTTCGTTAGCGAGGCGAAAGAAGCGCCTGCCGTTGCCGCCGGCGATATTCTTCTCTCGGCAATGCCGAACGCCGGTGGATTTGAACGCATCGGACACCGTTTCCTGGCCCGGGCAAACCCCGAATACATGGGCACGCTGGCACGTCAACTGGGAGATTCAGGCGCGTCGTTGGTCGGGGGTTGCTGCGAGGTCCACCCCGAGCACATACGCGAGATGTCCGCCTATCTCAAATCGCGAACCTCCTCACTCGAGCAGGATTCGGCCGGACCGGCCGCGCGTCCGGGCACCCTGGGTAACACCGGGACTGGCTCGGTGCCAGTAGCTGCAGTTCGGGACAAATCCGATTCGCGGCGGGCGAACGGCGAGTTCTCACGAAAACTGTTCGAAGGCGAATTTGCGATAAGTGTCGAAGTAGTCGCACCCCTAGGGGCCGAATCGAAGGCACTCGACCTGCGGGCGACGATGGTCAGCCAGGTCGTGGAAGAGGGGCTCGCCGATGCCGTGGACATCACTGACGGCTCGCGTGGAATGCCCCTGGTCCCACCCGGTGATCTCATCGAGTTGATAAGACAAAAACTGGACTGGCGCGACGGCGACAGAATCGAGTTCATCCCCCACTTCACAGGGCGTGACCTGAGTACGCTCGCAGTCCAGTCACGCCTGATGGGCTATCACTGGCGGGGGATCAAGAACGTTCTCTTCATCACAGGCGACCCGCCCAAGATGTCGCCCACCTACCCACGCTCCACCGCCGTATTCGATATGAACTCTGTGCAGATGATCCGCACCACCGCCGGCCAGTTGAACCAGGGTCGCGATTTCGGAGGCAACCCACTTGGCAGCGAGTTTGCATCGAGCGCCAGGTTTACAGTCGGCACCGGTTTCGAGCCCGAAGCGATCAACATGCCACGGGAACTCGACCGGCTTCGGGCAAAGATCGACGCCGGGGCCGACTACGTGATGACACAGCCCGCGTTCGACAACTCGCCACTCTCCACGATCGAACCGGTTCGAGATCTCATCCCGGTCCTGCCCGGAGTGCTCGTGCTGCGTTCAGCGGATCACGCAAGGCGCATCGCGCAGGTGCCCGGCATGAACCTTCCGGCCGGCGTCCTGGACGAGATGGACCGTTTTAGCGAACCGGCCGACCAGGCAAAAGTCGGGCTTGATCTCGCCGTAACCCGGGCGCGTGCATATAAATCTGAAGGTTGGGCCGGTCTCTACCTCATGTCGCCGGCGTCGATGGGCGCGGCGGTTTCAGTACTAAAAGCCCTGGCCGAATAACGACCAGGGCGTTTTCGATAGCTTTTTTTGACACCTGTTCGATATCGCCTGGAGAATTACCGGGCAGACAACAGGCCGTTCGCACCGATCACCTTGCGTACGCCTGACACAGTTCGTTTGCACAACTCAGGATCATCACCTGCTCGTCTTCCAGGTCTTCGTAAAGCACCACAGGCGAACCATCGGGTCGCATCGCCACTCCGTTCTTGCGGCCGATCACTCCATCGGAAACAACGATCCTAGCGATAGACGTAGTGCACGCCGCATCGTTACACCTGACCATGCGGAGCGCCGTCTTGAACCGGTCCTCAAAGAAGATTATCGGGTTTCCATCTTGCCCAATCGTGATGGCCGGCCATCTTCCCGATGCTCCAGAGTTATCGACAACCGTGGTCGTGAAGGCCGAGCACTCGATCGTGCTGCAGTGCGCGACCTTCAGCGAATCTGAAGACTGATCGTAGTAAGCCATGACCCCGAGGCCATCTGCTCCGATAATAAGCTCCACGTACTCACCGGTATTACTAGCCGAATCGATGAGCGTAGAGGTCTTCGCCAAACACTTCTCGTCGGTGCAGTGCGCTACTCGAAGAGATTTTGTACCTTCGGCCCGGTAGGCGATCACAGGCATCCCGTTCGATCGAATCGCGACCGAGTTATGCTGCCCGACATCTGCCGTTTCATCGACAATTACCGCGGAGCTCGAAGTGCAGGCGACATCGGCGCATCGCAACAACTTCAGGTTGAACTCGGTGGTCTGATTGGCATGTGTCGTGTTGTCGTAAAGACTGATCACAGGTCGACCATCGGCACCGATCGCCAGGTCAAGAAACTCGCCGGCGCTGCCAGACGACGTGTGGGCAACGACGTCGGAAGCCGTACAGTCCCTGTCGGTACAGTGAACGGTACTCACCACCCGCGTATTGCGGTTGTAGTAAGCGATAAGCGGCAGCCCGTCGATGCCAATCGCCATTCTCAGATTCTAGCCGTTCGCTATGTTCGATGAAATCGTAATCAGGACATTCGTGATCGCCCGCGCAGTCGCCGGTGTGATGGTCGAGGAACCTTCATCTGAAACCGTGGTGCTGCAACTACATGCGCCGCTCGTGAACGCGGGCACCTGTCCGGCCGCGCAGGCAAGAGACCCCAGGGTATCGGCATCAACACCATCGGCAAAACTCGAATAAACAAAACCTTTGAACATGAAAAAACCTCTGGGTAAAGTTTCATGCTCTGAAGGGGCCACACGCCTAGTTTTGCGACCGCGAAATTCCGGGGTTCCTGCATATTGCAGGTGCTCTTTGCCAGTAAAAAAAGCCGCCGATGCGATGCACCGACGGCCTTTTAGTTTTGTTACGAACCCTTACGATTAGCTCCAGACGCGGTCGTGCGCATCAAGCTCGTCCCATTCGGAAGTATCGGCGAACGCACCTCCCGGGTATACCGCCTCGCGCTGCTCGCTCGTCCTGGCCAGGTGCTCGGCGATCGCCTCATCGTTCAGTTCGATGCCAAGCCCGGGCGCGTTGGTGACGGTCACATAGCCGTCCTTGATCATCGGCCCTTCCTGCCCGACCAGCGTTACAAGATCGTTCCACCACGGGTTGTCGACCGAGTGCATTTCCAGGGCGATGAAGTTTTCCATCGCCATCGCACAGTGCGCGTTCGCCATTGCAACCACCGGCGATCCCGCCTGGTGGAGCGCCACGCCAATGCCGGCATCACGACAGTAGTCGGCAATCCGCTTCGTTTCGAGTATCCCACCCGATGTCGCGAGGTCCGGGTGGCAGACCGATATGGCCCGCGCATCTACGAGCGGCATGAAACCCTCCCGAAGGTAGATGTCTTCACCGGTGCAGACCGGTGTATCGACACCGTCCTTGAGCGCCACCCACTGGTCGACAAACTGCCAGGGGATCATGTCCTCGTACCAGGCCAGCGTGTACTGATCGAGCGCCTTGCCAATGCGGATGGCGTTTTCGACACCCATGTGGCCAAAGTGGTCGGAAGCCAGCGGGATCTCGTACCCGATGATGTCGCGAACGGTCCCGACATACTCCTGCATCATCGATATTCCGTAGTCGGTAACCTGGATGCCGGTGAACGGGTGCATCAATGTGGCACGTTCAGCACTCACTTTCTTGTTGATTACACCGCCCTCGACTTCAGAAGCAATCCACAGGCCGATGTCCATCTTGAGCATTTCGAAACCGCGGTCCATGCGGTCCTTCAGGAGCTTGCCCATCTCTTCGGGGTCTCTCTTTGAAGGAGTATCGGCGTACACCTTGATCCGGTCGCGGTACTTGCCTCCGGCCAGCATGTAAGCGGGAACGCCGTAGGCCTTGCCCGCAAGATCGCACAGGGCCATCTCGACGCCGCAGACTCCACCGCCGAGTCGACCGTGGCCGCCAAACTGCTTGATTACCTCAAACAGCCGGTCGATATCGCATGGGTTCTCCCCGAGCAGCCGGCTCTTGAGCATCAGGGCGTAACGCGCCGAAGCGCCGTCCCTGACTTCCCCTATGCCGATCAGGCCCTGGTTCGTCTCAAGCTTGATGATCGGCCACCGCCAACCACCCTCGCCGACGACCGCAATGCGCAAATCCGTAATTTTCAGATCAGACGGGCTTGAAGCCGTGCTTACCTGGTCCAGCGCGTTCGTATTCTGTTCTACCAATTTTCGGTCCGCCCTTTGCTTCGTATTTTCTAGTTCAAGTGAGATTCGTCCGGCTGATGCGGACCCGGCGCAGTCCTACTTCAGGCGGTTGGCCTTCCACTCTTCAAAATCCTTGTCCATCGCCTCTGAGAACGGCCGGTCGACCTCACCGGGCGTGTAGACACCCTCCCTGATCCGCTGCTGACCGAACTCGTCTTTGAGGCGGATGGCCTCCGAGCGTTCGACAACGGTCTCTGCCAGATGCGGCGGGATGAAGGTAACGCCGGTACTGGTACCCAGAACGACATCGCCTGGCACACACGTCGCCTCGCCGATGCGGGTGATCCCGTTGATCTCCACCATGCTCACATCGAGAATGGCGCTCGGGTCAACGCCCCTGATGAAGGCATTGAACTCGTCCATCTCCAGAATCCGCTGGGTATCCCGAATTCCACCATCGATCACCATGCCGGTACCGGAGCGGGACTTGATCGCAGTTGCGAGGTTGTCGCCGGCGAATGTGCCGTTGAACACCTTCCCAAACAGATCGACCACGATCAGGTCGTTGGTCTCAAGTTCGTCGATAACCCACGAGTTTTGGAAGCCGACCCTGTCGTCTTCCTCACCCTGCCGATCGATGGAGTCGTGCACATCGGGTCGACGCGGCACCCAGCGACACGTGACTGCCCGTCCAACCACTACCCGCTCGGGGTGAAGGTTCATCCAGTCGCCTGCAAACTGGAACGAATAGCCGTTTCGTTTGCAGGTTCCCCAGGCTTCTTCCGAGGTAACCAGCTTCATTCGCTCAAGGATATCGTCGGGAACCAGCGGGCGGCCGCGTGAATCACGGTCGCCATTCCATTTCTGGGTCACGGCGCGGATCATTTCAGGGCTCGTTAAGTTCATGGAATCTCCTGCGGGGCTAACCGGGGGCATCACTGCCGCCAGTGATTTTTCAACAAAAGAGACTACACCTAGAGCTGGGGTGCCGGTGTGCCATCTGAATTCAGGATTCCGGCCTCGATAAGGGCGTCTGTTACTTCTTCGATCCTTTGGTCTGAAAGCGGCAGGTTCGGCATTCTCGGCACCGTCCCCTCGTAACCGAGCAGGTTCAGGCCGGCCTTTTGCACCCCGACACCCCACGACATGCCGAGAAAATCCAGGTGATTAATGCGTTCCTGAAGCTCGCGCGCCTGGGCGTAACGACCATCCAGGCAGGCCTGGATGATGTCTCTCGCGATATGAGGACCCCAGTTCCCGAACAACAGGCACGCCCCAACTGCACCGATCATCCCGCCCGGCATAAGCAGGGTCCCGTTACAGGTCCAGAACTTCACCCCATCCGCCACGAACTGGGACATCCGGCATTCATACCGGTAGTTCAACGACATGATGTAGGCAAAGACGTTGTCGAATGACGTAATGTCGTGCAATTCGGTTGGAGTGACATCGACGCCCATCGCAGTCTTGGGCTGGTGAATGACTATTACCGGCAGCGGGCTCTGCGCCGTCACCTGCTCAAAGTAGTCCTGGATCGGGGCCGTCCCAGTCTTACCACCCGCCGGGGTGATGCGCACGCGAACCATGTCGGCACCCGCCTCGGCATAAAGATTCGCAAGGCGAACGGCCTCGGTCGGTGATAGCGCGTCTATCCCGGCAATCACAAACCGCCGCCCCGCATGGGCATCTGCGACCGTGCTGATTGCGGCAATCTTCTCGGGCTCGCCCATGTGGAACTCTTCACCACCATAACTGCCCACGACGAACCCCGACAGCGCGGTTCCGCAGAACCGGTCGATGTTGCGACCGAGGGCGTCGAGGTCGAGCGACTCGTCGGCGCGGAACGGCATATTGGTCGGAGCGACGATGATCGGGTCGGTAGAGGGGATTTTTGGGTTGATAGTGGGAGTGGTCATAGTTTTCCCTGGTGGAGTGAGTTTGTTCCGCCCGCCGCTTTCGCACGGGCAGCAGTCGAGGATTCTACCCGCATGTGACGCCCCGCAGACCGCGCACGCAAAAACCGGATCCCGCGCCAAAAATGTTTCATCCAGAATTGATGACGTAAACCCGGAACCGAAGCCCAAACCTGCCCGCGCGGCATTTATCGTTAATGTGGCCGCAACCGAACCGATGACCTCCGAGACCCGGCAAACATCTATCAAATGTCCACCAGACCAACAACCATCGCTCACGCCGTGATTCTGTTGATGTTTACTCTGGCTGCTGCAAGCTGCAACACGAGCATCAAACCTGAGCCGGAAATCAAAGGGCTGGTGGTATTTGCAGTGGCTTCAGACGTTGGCCTGGGAACCGCCAGGGTTCCTCTGAACATACAAATGCTCGATGGCACGCGGTTCGACGATGCCGCCGACCGGCTGGAAGTCACCTACACACCGCCCGATTCGCTCGATGGACAGAATTCAATAGCTGCGCGGCTCGTAGACGACCTCACGTGGCGTGAGTGGCCAGTGCGCAGCGGCGTGTACACCGCCACCATGACATTCGATGTCGTCGGGTTCTGGCAGGTAAGTGTGCGAGCGACCGACGACGACCTCTTGCCCGGACGCAGCGGCATCCTTGTCAAATCGGGAACGGACGCCCCCGACATCGGAGATACGGCACCGCTCTCGATCACCAAGACAACTCCCCCTGATGGCAATCTCCGGGCCATCACCAGCGCCCCTAATCCCGACCCCGATCTCTATGCAATTAGCTTTGACGACGCGGTTGCGACCGGCCTGCCGACCGTAATCACGTTCTCGACTCCAGCGTATTGCCAGTCGGCAACCTGCGGCCCCCAGACAGAGGTCCTATCGCTGCTCGACGATGCCTATAAAGGCCGCGCTAACTTCATCCACGTCGAGATTTTCGACAATCCACAGGAGATGCTCGGCGCCGGCGATCCCTCGCTGGCGGTTGAGTCAGCAGTGATCTTCGAATGGGGGTTCCACACGGAGCCCTGGACCTTCGTGGTCGATGGCTCGGGGACCGTTGTAGGCCGGTTTGAGAAATTTACGACCGCGTCTGAGATTGAACAATCCCTGGTCCGGGCGCTGGAAGGTACCTAGTCAGACACACTCAGGATTATTAGCACTCCATCTGCGTCCTCCTCGTATCCGACCGTCACCTGTTCCCTCAGCGTCATGTGTTCTTCAAGGTGTGATGGCGTAAACCCGGCGAATTTCCCGCCACCTTCGAAGTTCCACCGTTTTCCGGTCTCATCCTCCAGCGTCAATTGTGAAATCGTCGTTATCGACCCCTGTTCAATACCGACAACCTGCCCGGCGACGGTGTCAGGCTCGGTTTCGATCGGGACAGAAGACAGCCCGAACGCGATCAGTATCACGGCAGAAAATGCCACGATGGCGAGTAGCGTTGTTCCGATTCGGCTCATACACGAGATAGTAGCAACAGCGTTGCCGGGATGACGCCCTCACTCGATGACGACTAGATCAAAGCGCTGGTCGCGTATATCCGTTCGCTTCACTAAACAGGCTCCGCCCTGAACCGACCGAAACGGCCCCGTTTAAACTGACGGGGCTGATTTTTTCCGGCATGCCTGCCCAAACCGCCTTGTAAGCAGGCCGACGCGCCCCGAGCAGGTGGTATCTTCGACGCTGGAACAATCGGGAAAGTTTGTAATAGATACCCGGTCGACTCCACGCTGACTCCCCGGGGATCTGTTCATCCACCCGTAACCCAAACAACATCCGAACTTTCAAGTTGCAGAATCCCTTCGAACCAGGACCAGGCGATAGGGTCGTCCGCCGACCCAGGCAGTCGGAGATGTCGCCGATCAGCACGCGCGTTGAGAAACGCGCAGTACCGGTGCGCGGTCCAACGTCACCGATGATGCTGGTGTATAGCTTCTTCGCAGTCGCCGCCATTGGCGCCCTGCTACTTTCGCTGCCAGTTTCCAGTCCCGATTCCGAATTCACTTCCCCGATCACCGCGTTCTTCACCTCTGTGTCGGCTATGACGGGTACAGGACTCATCGTCGTTGATACAACAGAAGCCTGGTCAGGGTTCGGGCAGGTTGTGCTTGTCGGGCTGATCTTCATCGGCGGACTCGGATTTATGACCGGTGCAGCTTTCCTGTTGCTCATCACCGGCCGCCGTTCGAGTTTGCAGGGCCGCCTCATTGTTGGAGCAGGACTCGACGACAATCGTCTTGGAACAATCGCGACGCTTGCCCGCAACATCATCCTGATGGCGATTATGGTGCAAATTATCGGGGCGATATTCATATTTTTCCGCTGGTATATCGCGGCCCCGCTCTGGCCCGGAATGACTCTCGGCGAGGGGCTGTGGCAGAGTGTGTTTACGTCGATATCGGCGTTCAACAACTCAGGGTTTGAAATCCTTCCCGACGGCCTCGAGGGCGCCCGTATCGCGGGCGCCAGCCTCATCGGGCTGAGCAGCGACATTCCCACCCTGCTGATCATCGGTGTCATGATCCTTGCCGGGTCGACAAGCTACGTGGTGCTGGCAAATATCGTAGTAATTCGCGGCTGGCACCGGCTCACTCTCGACACCAAGCTCGTACTACTTGGTATCGGCGTCATGTTGCTGGTCGGATTTACCGCGTTCATGATACTTGAGTGGACAAACCCCGACACGATCGGCGACGAAAGCGTCAGGAACAAGGTGACCCAGGGCGTTTTTCACACGGTCAACCGGACCGCGGGCTTCTCCACCCTAGATTACGGCAAACTCAATTCCGCCAACCTCAGTGTGACCGAAGGTTTGATGTTTGTTGGCGGTGCTTCGGCATCGACGGCTGCCGGTATAAAGGTCAGCACCTTCATGGTGATAGTAATCGCCTCGTTTGCGATATTCAGCGGTCGAGAGCGGACGACCGTATTTGGGCGCGAGATACCCAGGGTCAACGTGCTGCGTGCAATGGCGGTGGCCTCCACGGCCGCCGCTGCCGTGCTGTTCCTGGCGGTGGCGCTTTTCGTCGTCCAGCCGGATCTCGACTTCCGCACCGGCCTGTTTGAGATCGTTTCGTCCTTCGGCACGGTCGGCTGGTCGGCAGGTGCCACCTCCAATCTCAATCCGGCTGCGCAGGTCGTGGTTGCAGTCACCATGTTTGCCGGCAGATTCGGCCCGCTGACTATCGCCCTGTTCATGGCTGGCCGTGAGCGACAGGACTCTGTGAGATTTGCAACGGAGCGAATCCGAATCGGTTAGCGCCGGGCAAACCCGGGGTTAAAGTACTTGTTCGTGGCAGCGCCACGCAGTCTGTTCGCTTTTCCAGTGCGGGGGAATGAAAAGGTTACGATTTATGCCCCGACAAGTGGTTGGCCATACGTTGCAGCGGATTGTGCTGCTCGCGATTTTCGCAGCGGTGGCAGTGACATGCGGGGGTGGTTCTGGCAACAAGGACGCGTATGCGGGCGGACCACTTACGACCAACGACATCGCAAACCCGTCGTTAGAGGTTCCCGCGGTCTCGACGGCCGGTTTCCATGACACATTCTCGGGCCCGGACGGACAACCCCTGGCCGGTCGTCGACCGGAAACCACGGCGTCGACGAACTCCATCTGGCTCTCACCGGCCACCACAAACTGGCAGACTAAGGGCGGAGCACTGGTGCTGGATGCAACCGCGAATCGAGATTTCAGGGCAGTTATCGACGTGGGGAGGCCGCGCAACTGGGTCCATGGCCGGATTGTGCGGGAAGCAGGCAAGGCTGGCCTGGTCATCAGGTACAGCGATAAAAAAACTGGTTGATGGTCTGCAGGCCTGCTGAATCCCGATTAGCCGATCACCACTGCACGAACATTGGCATGACGACGTGCGTGTAGCCTTCGTGCTTGGCCGAGCGGAACACGCCCGGACTGGATGGCGTGGTCGTTTCAATATCCACGTCGTCACCGCTCATCACGTTCAGCACGTCCATCAGGAACTTGCTGTTGAACGCCACCTTCGACTCTTCGCCCTCAACCGAAGCATCGAGCTCGTTCTCGTTGGAGCCGACTTCTTCGGCACGGGAGATGATTTTGACTGAGCCCGCCTCGCCGTCACTGCCGGGGTTCACTATCACCCGGATAATGCCACTGCCATCCCGGGCAAAGATCGAGGCCGCCCGCGTGGCTTGCACCATGCTCGAAAGGTCTATCGTGGCCTTCGTGCCATGGCTCGTGGGGATGAGCTTCTCGTAGTCTGGAAAGGTGCCCTGGACCAGTGAAGTGACCACTTCGGATGTCTCGAGCCGGAACTTTGCAGAGCGCCCGCTGGCGTCCAACGTCAACTCAACGCTCGACGACCCGTCGCCAAGCAGTCGTTCCACTTCGGCGAGCGTTTTGGCTGGAACTATCACGCCAACTTCTTCACTTACCGATGCGCCTAACTTTCCAGATTCGACCGCGAGCCGGAAGCCGTCGGCTGCCGCAAGCGTGAATTCGTCCCCCGCGAGTTCGACCTTCACTCCGGTCAGCACCGGCCGAGAGTCGTCGGTGGCAGCCGCAAACACAACCCGCTCAAGCGCTCCCCTGAAGGCATCCGCGGGGATCGTGACCGATGCCCCGCCCTCGACGACCGGGATCGGCGGGAATTCTTCCGCGGCAATTCCGTTGATCGTGGCAGCAAATTTATCGCACGTAATCTCGACTCCAACAGGATCGGTCTGGAAACCGATCTGCACAGTTTGGCCCGGCAGCGAGTTCACAAAATCATTGAACATGCGGGCGGGAACGGTCACGGAACCTTCGCCCTCGATCTGCGCGCCAATCCATGTGCTGATCGAGATTTCGGTGTTGGTGGCCGTCAATTTCAACTGCCCGTTATCACCTTCGAGGAGCACATTCTGAGTTACAGGCAGAGTCGCCCGGGCCGCTACCGCCCGACTAATGTTTGCCAGTCCGCGACTAAGGTTCTCTCGAAGGCAAGTTACCTGCATGCTGATCCTCTCAAATGACGGGTGCACGAATACACAATATAGTGTGTCGCAGTATAGGTATTACCACTAGTTTTGGTCAATTTAGCAACGGATGGTTTTCGTCCCGAATCATTTGTCGAAACGATAAACCTCTCACGTGTTTGGCGCCCCGATCTGCGTTCTGGCGATAAGATGCTGAGACCGTGGTTTCCCCCGATGGCCTTCACCCACACATTTTTCACCAACCCACCATATGAATAACTCCAGGATGCTCGAAGTTTTGCGGCTCGTATCAGACGGCGAAATGAGCGCCGACCAGGCGGCATCCGAGCTGAGCCTCACCACCCCTCCTGCCGATCTCGATTTCGCCACGCTGGATCACGATCGTGCCGATCGAATCGGCTTTCCGGAAGTCGTATACGGGCTGAGTAAAACACCAAAAGATACCGCTGAAATCGCGACTCGTATCTACGAACGCGCCGGGGTTGTCCTGGTAACGAAATCGTCAGAAGAAGCGTTCGAGTTGCTAAAGAAATCGGTGCCCGAGGTCGCCTGGGAAGACGACTCGCAGGCGATCTGGGCCGACCGGAGAGGTGAGACCGAAAAACGCTCGATTCCCGGAGTCACCGTGGTCGCTGCCGGGACGTCCGATCTGCCGATCGCCAGAGAGGCTGTCCTGACCGCTACCCTGATGGGTTGCGATGTCGCGACCATCAACGACATTGGCGTTGCCGGCCTGCACCGGTTGTCCCATCGAATGGACGAACTGGTGAGTGCGAGGGTGCTCGTGGTAGTTGCAGGTATGGAGGGCGCGCTGCCGAGCGTTATCGCAGGACTTGTGAGGGCCCCGGTCATCGCGCTACCGACTTCGGTCGGCTACGGGGCCAGCCTCGGGGGTGTCGCGGCCCTGCTGGCGATGCTGAACTCCTGCGCCCCCGGCGTTTCGGTCGTGAACATCGACAACGGATTTGGCGCCGGATACCAGGCTGCCTCGATAATCGGTGCGACATGGGGCCGGTCCGAGGCCTGAACTACCACTTTGACTGTCCACGGCTCGACCTGACACGTAACTTCAGACAACGCCGCTGGTCGCGCTCCACCGCGCACTCTGAGCCGGGCGACAAACGACAATACTAGTTCAGCGTCTTCAGGTACGCGATCAGGTCCAGCACTTCGCCATCGCTAAACTTATCGAACGAAGGCATCACTGCCGGATATTCGGGGACCAGGAACGCCTGGGGCTCTCTGAGGGACTGCTCGATGTACGCATCGGCGTCCAGCGACGTTCGAATGCCAGCCCGCGCATACACGCCAGACAGGCCCGGGCCAACGATCTTGTCGTCTCCGGTGGAATGGCAAGCCGAGCAGGCGCTTATGCTGTTGCTGTTGAACAGGGCTTCCCCTGCCGCCGCATCCCCCGCAACCTCTTCCTGTCCGGCCTCTGGTCCCGGTTCGGTGTCGTCACGTTCGGTGACCGCCGCCTCAGTAGGATTGAACTCGACTGGTTCCTGCGTCGGCACCTGCTCCTCGCTACATGCTGCCACAACGGCCAGCACAGCGAGCGACGCCGCGATCAGTAGATATTTGCCCTTACCCCACACAGTTTCGTCCTCACATGCTCTCTAGCAGGCAATCTGGTAATGCGAACCACGCTTGTCCGTGCGGAAGATGTCACTTTGCCGACGAAAAAAGCCAGTAAGAATCAAAGTTCGCCAAATCACCGTAGCAACGACCCTACACCCGGTCAATCGGGCCGAGCGGTCAAATAACGCGATCATTTGGCCTTAGTTACGTATCGATAGTCGCTTCAGCCTGAAATACGTCGAATCTCAATCTCTTCGCCCGGGGCGAGTGCGACGCGGCGGATCTCAATGCCCAGCTTGAGGAGCCAGTAGCTCAACGTGGCCTTACTGACACCGAGACGTTTTGCGGCACCGGTCAAACCGACTTCATTCAGCATCTCGGGTAGCGCCCGTTCGAGGGGTCGCCGAAGTTTGCGCTCGACCTGAACCATCTTCTTTGTTTTTGTGCCTGGCATTCGACTCCCCTGTATGCGAGCTGTTTTGCTGCACTGAATGTAGTTGCACCGGCCGTAATCCGCCCCGTACTTTCAGGACGAATTCTGTCGTTTATTTCATTACGGAGCACCCGGATTCGGCACCGACGATGGGCAATGCCGACGCCCGCCAAGAGTACCGAACGGCAGCCGAACAAGTCAAGAATATGTTTGATATATTTTCTATATCTTTTTTATATTAGTTCGGAATTTATTTTGTATTCAGATAATATATGACATATATTTTATTCTTAATTCATTCTTACAACCGCGTGGTGTGCACGATGTGGGAATCGTGCAGAATTATCACCACATATTGACGCGTTCATGCTCATATTGCCGCAGGGGCGGTGCGCAAATTGCGTGACCGCTGTGCAATACCGGCGCTCCGAGGTCGCGAAATCGGCGAGACCTGGCACGGAATTACAATCTGGCCTGTCTTTCCGCGGTAGTGTCCGGAGTTGGACAACGGTAGATCGCCGCCCCAACGCCAGTCGAACTGTTGGCCGCGGAAGTGTTACCGCGGGTTTCGCCACCCGGGCCCTCTCCGTCGATCTCCAAGTTCAATCAGCTCACACTGCGAAACCGGCTAATTAGCTGAGTTCGCGTCGAATCGGGCGATATATCCCGAACCGACCGAGCCAGGTGCTGGGCCGCTGCTAGAATTCAACGTCTGGCCCGCTGCGTGTCTATGGCGACGGGCTCATGGCCTGAACCGGCCGTCGCAATAACTCCCGACATGCCTTTACGCGCTGTGCCGCCCCGCCCTCCCCCCAAGTAGCTCGCCCGCTTCGCCGAGCGTGAATTCGCTTGTTGCTCCGGGAACCGGCTAGCTTGTGATCCGGGCAACCGCTACAAGTAATAGATATCGGCACGTACACCACTCACTACCGGAGGAGAGCAGATCGAGTTCATCACCGACCTGATACAGACGCTCGAAACGTTCGTCCTGACATTTTCGGGCGACGTTTACGATTTCATGGGCTGGTCCGGCGTCGTATTGCTCATGGCAATCGAGAGCACGGCAATCCCCCTACCCAGCGAAGTCATCATGCCGCTCGCGGGCTGGCGGCTGGTACTCGACGAAGGACACGGCGTTGCCTACGTGCTGCTTGCCGGATTCTGGGGTGCAGTTGGCAGCCTGATCGGATCGCTCATCGAGTACTACATCTCCCGGGCGGGGGGTCGGCCCCTCATCGAGAAGTACGGCAAATACATCCTGATCACCCGGAAGGACCTCGAGAGGGCCGACAGGTGGTTCGAGACCCGCGGCGAGTTAACCGTGTTCATTGCCAGGATGATTCCGGGCGTCCGTGGTTTCATTTCCATTCCTGCCGGCATCGCCCGCATGAACGTGGTCCGCTTCAGTATTTTTACGTTTATCGGCGCATTCCCGTGGACGCTCGGACTCGCCTGGGGCGGATATCTGCTTGGCGAGAACTATGATGCGATCAGAGATGTGTCGAAGCCGTTCGACATACCGATCATCGGGACCGTGACGGTGATTGTGATCTGGTTCCTGTGGCGCCGGATAAGGGAAGTGCGAGCGGAAGGGGCAACACTCGGCGAATGACGTTGATGCCCCGACACTATGGCACTCATAGCGGGCTCCACAGTAAAATCGTGATCTTTCATAGCTCTCGCTCAACTCCGTAATGAGTGTCCGCAGCGCCAGTTGCGGTATATTTGAAGCGCACGGCCAACTCGGCCGACGGTCTGAACTCACTCCCAATATGGTCATCTCGCAGAAACAACCGAAAAGCCCGATCGCGAAACCGCTTGATGTCCGTGTTAACGGAATCGGGGTCGGTTGCGCCTCCGATGCCCGCGTGCTCGATGCGGTTCGAGATGCCGGGTTCGACGTGCCAACGCTGTGCTATGACGAGCGCATCGGCCCGCAGGGCACCTGCAGGATGTGCCTTGTCGATGTCGTGGTCGACGGCAAAACCGAGCAGGTGGCGGCCTGCACTGCCTTCGCATCTGACGGTATGGGAGTCGAAACACACTCCGAAGAGATCACAGAATACCGGAAAACCTTACTGGAAATGCTGCTTTCGGAAACCTCGTCGCCGGCCAGCTGTCCGAAGTGCGAATCGTTCAAGAAATGCGAGTTGCACACGGCCACAGAGGAGTACGGAGCGAAGTGGGACGCATTCCCATCCCTCGTGCCCCGTGAGAAGGTAGACGATGGCAACCCGTTCATTCAGCGTGACTACGACCTGTGTATCTCCTGCTTCCGCTGCACCAACATTTGCAACGACTGGGAACAGGTCGGGGCCATCACGGTAGAAGGTCGCGGCCAGGAAAGTTCGATCGCCTCGTTTTTCGAGAACGACCTGATGAAATCGCCCTGCACGTTCTGTGGCCAGTGCATCAACACCTGCCCGACCGGTGCGCTGACCGATAAAAAGATCGTCGGCAAGACGAAAGCCGAAAACCTGGAACGCACAAAAACGATCTGCCCGTACTGCGGGGTCGGCTGCGGGATTCACCTTCTGACCGAAGACGGCAAGCTGATGGGCACCGAGCCCGATTTCGACGCCCCGAGCCGTGGTTCGCTGTGCGTGAAGGGCCAGTTCGCTTCGTGGGAGTTCGTAAAAAGCGATGAGCGGCTCAAGTACCCGCTCATCAGGGAAAACGACGCGTTCAGGCGTGCGTCCTGGGACGAGGCACTGGATCTCGTCGCCAGCCGCCTCAGCGGAATCCGGGACGAAACGGGGCCCGATTCGATAGTTTGCTGGTCGTCAGCGCGAACGGTAACCGAAGCAAACTACCTGATGCAGAAATTCACCAGAATAGGTATCGGTACCAACAATATCGATAACTGTTCCCGCACCTGACACGCCCCAACGGTCGCCGGTATGGCGGTCATGGTTGGCAAGGGTGCCATGACCAACTCGA
>CAJWWK010000053.1 GCA_913048295.1 uncultured Dehalococcoidia bacterium | reverse complement strand
CTGCGAAGCCGTCAAGCGGCAGATTTACAGTCTGCTGGGTTTAACCACTCCCCAACCCCTGCCCAAACGGAAATATTATCACAGCCAAACTAGTTTTCACTACGAGGGGCAACCGCATTAGCAGAGGTTTTCAAAGGCCGCTCACAACCCAACTCGATCGATATTGGAGCCCTAGGGAGGATTTGAACCCCCGACCTACTGATTACAAATCAGTTGCGCTACCACTGCGCCACTAGGGCCCGCCAGCTGAAAAACAACCACCATTAACAGTAGCCACCATAACAATCATCGGTCAATCACCCGGACCACCGGTTTGGCACCGGGCATGAAACCAGATCCCCTCCCCCTGGCAGGGAGAGGTTAGGGTGTGGGTCGCGCGAACAGCCCACCACGACCAGCAGCCCGACTACCAGTAAAAGCGACTCTGCGTTGCCCACCACACACCAAAACTCCGCCATTCCCGTCCAGACCCCCACAATCCCACCGACCTGGGCACTGATCGAACGCGAACTCCTGAAAGCACAGACCGCCGCCTGCGAAAAAATCTTCGCAAAATACTTCGACGAACTGGGCTACCTCAAATGCCTGCCCCGCTGGGGCGGCAACGACGGCTCCGATGACGCCATCGAAAACCTCGCCGGTTGGCCCGTCCTCCACGCCCTCGGGGCCCCCGACTCCATCCTCGAAAAATACAAGCTCGGCTGGGAAGGCCACATCCGCCAGTACACCGAGGCGAAAACCGTCGAGGTCGAACTCGCCCGCGACGGCATGCTCTACAAGGAATTCCCCGTAAGCCTCGACTGGTTCCACCACGGCGAAAGCATGTCGGTCTTCAACCTCCAGGGCCTGTCCGATCCCCACGACCACGCCTTCATGACCCGCGTCCGGCGCTACGCAGGCCTCTACATGGACGAAGACCCACAGGCGAAAAACTACGATCCAGAACACAAGATCATCCGAAGCCTGTTCAACGGCAGCCGCGGACCGCTCCTCCGAAAAGCGACGGCACTCGATTGGGCGGGAGACCCGTTCGAAGCCGAAGGCAGGTTCGATGCGGCACACGGCGAACGCAACTTCGATGAAATGCTCGCCCACTTCGAGGAATACACCGATATCGTCGGCGATCACCCCATCAACCTCGCAGCAACCACGATGGCGGTCAACGCATACATGGCGACCGGCGACCAGAAATACAAAGACTGGCTGCTGGAATATGTCGATGCATGGGCCGGGCGTGCAGGCGAAAACAACGGGATCATCCCCAGCAACATCGGCCTCGATGGCACCATAGGCGGCGAGACCGATGGCAAGTGGTACGGCGGCTGCTACGGCTGGGGCTTCACGGTCACAGTCCCACAGACGGGCGAACTCTCCGACCGCAACGCACTCTACCGTGGAATCGCCGGGTTCGGAAACGCGCTGCTAATGACCGGCGATCAGTCGTATGTCGATGTCTGGCGAAAAACGATCGAAGCGGTCAACGCCAATAGCAAAATCGTCGACGGCAAGACTCTATACCCGCACATGCACGGTGGCGACGGCTGGTACGGTTACGACGAAATGCCCTACAGTCAGGGTGCCCTTGATGTCTACTACTGGTCGATGGACATGGCCGACCGCAAGTTCGTGCCGCCTTCCGAATGGCTCGATTTCCTCGATGGCAACCGATCCGACTTCCCGGTCGCAGCGATGGCGCAGGAATTCGAGTCGATTCGCCTCAAAATGAAAGGCGTCGACGAAGACACGACTTCACGGGACACCCGGCTTTCCGATAACACACTCCAGTTCAACACCGCCAACCTCACCTGCCTTACGCAACTGATGATGGGCGCAATAACACCCCGCTACGGCGAGCCGCTCCACGCCCGGGTCCGCTACTTCGACCCCGGAAACCAACGCGCAGGAATCCCAGAAGATGTAGCCGCGCTGGTCGAACGCATGACCGATACCACAACCACCCTCTCACTCGTAAATCTCGACCAGTCCAATCCAAAAAAACTGGTCGTCCAGACCGGAGCCTACGCCGAACACCAGGTCACATCGGTGGAACTCGACGGCGAGACCTACTCCCAGGACCGACCGCACTTCACCGTCACCCTCTCCCCCGGCACCGGCTCAACACTCACAATCCACCACAACAGATACGCAAACCAACCAACACTGAACCACCCCTGGGACAACGGCTAACCCCGCCGACGTAAGCCTGTCCGCCTTCCCTGCGGAAGGGGTTAGAAGTGGGTAGTTTGCAGCGGCGATTTGCTCACGCCAGTCCCTTGGCAAGCAATCCGATTGCGCCCGGAGCCAAGTAGATTGCGACGCGCGACCGAGGACGAATGTCCGCCCGAAGCTAACGCCCGCGCCTGCAGCTAACCCCCACGCCCCACGCATCAGCCAGGCAATTTGTCGATCAGCCCCATCAGCCACTCACACAAACGCCCCGAGTGCGTAGGCGAGAAAGCGGTCATCAAGCCGACGAAACTAACGATAAATCCAAGCAAAGAGTAGTTATAAAGCCCTCGATTCGCTGCCCCCGGCACAATCACCGACTTGCCGTGCTTCGAAGGATCGTAGAACACAGTCACCGGCGCTCAAGGCCGATTTCTCGCCAGCGCGTTTTCGGCATTATGCGAAAAATAGCCCATGTCGATCCGTTGCTCGTTGAGATGCCTCTCGCCAGCCACACTGTAGGAAAACTCGACGATCAGCATCCGACCCGGCAACGTATCCGGGGTTGAACTGTAGCGACTGAGTCGTGAAGTTACGACTTCACTCCGAACTGTCGGCCACGCAGACTCATTCGCAAGCAAGCTGACTGGTCCGTACAGGAACAGCTACGGCAACACGCCGATGATCACGAGCGCGAGTCCGAAAAATCTCAGATCTGCGAAATCCCAGAACCTCCCGGACCTCGGTTGCTCAGGCCCCGGCGACCCCAGCTCCAGCTCGTACCGCTGTCCAACCACGCACTAGCCCCCTCAACAATGCGCTCGCCCTGTCCTTCGCGCTTCCGAAGCATTATCAACCCAACTCAACAGTAGCCAGTCAACCTGACAGGAAACGTGACCAAGGCACCTCGGTAAACGTGCCAGTGGCACCTGAAGCACCACCAATCCGAACTAACCACTACCGCCCGATTTCTCGGGAAAAGTCGCTAGCGACGCACTCCGCATCACGTCAGCCAGTGGCACACCCGTCTCCCGCGCAATCTTCCGGCACGCCTCATACTCCGGAGCCACCTGCACCACCACACCGTCAATCCGCTTCAACTTCACCGGCACCTTCCCGTACTCGGTATCGACCTCCACAACCTCCCGCTCCGCCTCGTACCGACGCACCGGCTGCCGCCTGATACCCAGCGTCGAAGTCTCTTTCAGAATCAACGCCGCAGCCCTATCCACCAACTCACGACCCACCAGCACCGAAAGCATCACCCCCGGCCGGTTCTTCTTCATCTGGATCGGCGTGAACCACGCATCCAGCACCCCCAGCTCCGTCAGCAACTCGTGCACATACCCGAGCACCTCGCCCGTCGAATCATCGATATTCGTCTCAAGCAGCATCAACTCCGGACGCCTGCGACCCGGACCGCCCCGGCCCCACCTCGAACGCACCTCGCCAGTCCACAACCCCACAACGTTGGCAAAACCCTCCGGATCGCGCTGCCCCGCGCCGTAACCGATCCGTTCCGCCCTGAACTCGACCGGACTGAACTCGGCGAGGGTCGAAACGATCGCCGCACCGGTCGGAGTCACCGCCTCGCCAACCGGCTGCCTGCCACCGGCCCGCACCGGCGCACCCGAAATCTTGTAAATCGCCGCCGTCGCCCGCGAAGTCGCACCCATCGCACCGTGACTGCTCGATGAACTCCCCGTCCCAACCGGAAACGCCGATGCGTGGATATGGTCGATGCCCAGCAACCGCATCCCGATCACGGCGGCCGAAACATCGACCAGAGTGTCGACCGTCCCCAGCTCGTGCAGGTGGGTCGAACCTGCATCGCCCCCGTGGGCCGCAGCTTCGGCCTCGGCCAAAACGTCGAATATCTGCCTGATCGAACGCCGGTCTTGCTCTTCTAAGGTCGAGCTATTGATCGACTCGCAAAAATCGTCCCATGTGCGCTTGCGTTCGCCATCGGGGTCAAGCTCGACATTTACCAGCACCGCCTCGAGGCCGCCCCGCAAAACCCTCGACTCCACCAGCCGGTAGCCCCGGTCCGGCAGCCTGTCCAACTCGGCCCGCAACTCGTCAAGGTCAAGCCCCGTGCCAACCATTGCGCCAAGCAGCATGTCGCCGCTCGCACCGCCGATCATGTCGATATACGCCGCGGTCTCAACCAAAACTTTTTAGTCCTTTAGAAAACGATGTGGCAGCTTCAAACGATAGGGTCATCCTGAACTCGTCCCGGGATCTACGCCAAACGGCAACATCCCGCACGACTCGACCACCACATCCTGAGCCCGCCTGCCCTGAGATTATCGAACGGGCCAAAGGGTCCACATCCTGAGCCTGCCCGCCCTGAGCCTGTCGAACGGGTCGAAGGGTTCACCCAACCCCACAAACAGATAAAAACCGATTCCCCGATCCCTGCAGAGGGACCTCACCGGACACCCCCAAACCGCAGAAATACTAACGCCTAACCACCAACCCCCGACTTCCCAAGCGCCGTATTCAACCCGCCCGACCTGAACCCCTTCGGATCCAACTCCATCACCTCGTACCCGGAAGTCAGAACCAACTGCTCGGCAGTCGATCGCACCGACTCGAACCGCTCGAAATCTTCCAGCGGAATCTCGACCCGTGCCGTATCTCCATAATGACGCACGCGAACAACCGGAAATCCAAGCTCGCGAAGACCCTTTTCCGAACGACCAATCCTCGTCAACGCCTCAATCGAAACACTGGTCCCATACGGAATACGTGATGACAGACACGGCTGCGCCGGCTTGTCCCATGTCGGCAAACCCATCTCTTTAGATAAATCGCGGATGTCCTGCTTCGCCATCCCCGCCTCAACCAGCGGCGAAACGACCTCGAAGTTCAACGCGGCTTCCATCCCCGGCCGGTAATCGCCAAGATCGTCCACATTCGCACCGTTCGCGACCTTCGTAATCCCCTCCGCGACTGCAACCCGGTCGAGGTGCGAGTAAAGCTCTGTCTTACAGAAAAAACAGCGACGACCGTCGTTGACTACATAGCGCGGATCGCTCATCTCGTCGGTGTCAACAACCATGTGTCGCCAGCCCCTTGCTGCCGCCAGCTCAACGGCGGCGGCGAGCTCCTCGGGCGCAACACTCGGCGACCTCGAAGTAACCGCAAGGCTCCTGGCACCCAGCACCTCATACGCAACCGAAGCAAGAAAGGTCGAATCAACCCCGCCCGAATAGGCAACGATCAGCGATTCGTACCCGCGTATCAGCAAACGCAGCATGCTGTCTTTCTCAACCAAAGACCTCGACGGCGTCGCCACGTTACTGCTCACCTAAAACAAATCTCCACTGGCTGCCTGATCGTGCTTTCACACGGTTCGGTACTCAACTAACACCGGCCCGACCGGTCTCCGCTATCGACATCGTCTCCGACATAGCCCCACTCTCGTCAGGGCTAGGTCTGGGCCGCAACGCAAATTTTACCGCTTCCGCGATACTGCCTGCTCGCATCACGGTAACAGAACGACCCGCCACACCGGAAGCATCGCCGCTCACACTCTCCCCCGCCTCGGGAACAAGACACGTCTCGAACCCTAGCCGCGCCGCCTCGGCAACCCGCCGGTCAGGCCGGGGTATCGGCCTCAACTCACCAGCCAGTCCAATCTCACCGGCCACCACAACCCTCTCGTCAACCGGCCGGTCTGTCATCGACGATGCGATCGCAAGCGCGATCGCAAGATCTCCCGCCGGCTCCCTGATATCCAGACCCCCGGTCACGCTGATCACCAGGTCGTGATTTGAAACCGGAAGTCGCATGTGCTTCGCGAGAACCGCGGTAATCAGGTGGACCCTCGACATCTCGACCCCGTTGGCAACCCTCCGCGGAGAAGCCAGTGAAGACGGAGTCGCAAGCGCCTGCACCTCAACCGCCAGCGACCTCGTTCCCTCGACAACCAGCGCCACCGCCGATCCCGCCACGGCCTCAGAATTCACACCACGCTGGCGCATGAACAGGCGCGACGGATCGGATATGCCCGTCAAACCCGCGCCACGCATCTCGAAAACTCCAACCTCATCGGTCGGACCAAAACGGTTTTTCACAGCGCGCAGCATGCGCAGCGTGCCACCCGATTCACCGCCCATCTGCAAAACGGCGTCAACCTGGTGCTCCAGCACCCGCGGCCCCGCTATCGAACCGTCTTTCGTCACATGACCGCTCAACACCAACGCAATCCGACCCACTCTCGCTTGTTCCGACAGAAATGCTGCACACTCCCGTATTTGCGAAACGGTCCCGGCAGGGGAATCGAGATCAGGGTGCGTGGCCGTCTGTATCGAATCGACAATCACCACCGCCGGGTCCAACACCGCCATTTGTTCCGCAATTTCGCCAGCGTCGCCGGTGCTCAACATAAACACGCCGTCACCCTCCACACCCAGGCGCGAAGCCCGAATGCGAATCTGCTCCAACGCCTCTTCGCCCGTTGCGTACAGAACTTTTCGGCCCGTCCCCGCAATCGCCGCCGCAGCCTGCAAAAGGAGCGTCGACTTCCCAATGCCAGGATCGCCAGCAAGAAGCATTGTCGCCCCCGCAACAAACCCACCACCTAGCACACGGTCAAGTTCTTCGATACCGGTCGCCATGTGGGTCGTCCCATCAGCCGGAATCTCACTCAACTCAACGGGCGGCCCCGACGCCTCGTGACCCAACTGCCCTGGTGTGCCCCGCGGAGCTCGCACCCGTCGCCCAAGTGCGTCCTGGGCACGCCCGGCGACAACGAAAACCCGCTCCTCAACCGTATTCCACTCGCCGCACTGACTGCACTTCCCCTCCCACCTGGGGGTCGTCCGCCCACAGGCACTGCACTCAAAAACTGTCTTGTCCGAACTCTTCTTCATATCGTCCCACTCTGCCCCACTAAACCGCATAAGCGACTTGCTCACGCCAGTCATCTGGCAAGCACGAATGTGAGCCCGGAGCTAACGCCGCGCCCGGAGCTAACGCCGCCCCCAGAGCTAATAACGCCCCCGAGTATGCGGTTTCACACCCTCACCAGCAACAACAACTGGCAATCCGTCCGACACGAATCCTCCCTCCCTGCTAGGGAGGCGGGTGCCCGCTGGGCGCGAGGGTGGGTTAGTTTCTTAGGTGATGTATCGCCTGTGTTCGCTGGTGTTCGCCTGTATCTCAGATCTGGAGCTATCGAGCCGAATTTTGTTCGCTAAGCACTGTGGTTGTTCGCTGGTGTTACTGTCAAATCTACTGTCAATGAAAGTTTCTGCAGATTTCAGACGCACGTAGTGCCTTTGGACGAAACGCTGAGTTTGATCCCACTCAATCGAGATCGCAATGTTCCTTCGGGGCATCACAGGCCTCGATAAGCCGTGATATCTCAGGTGGTGTGTACGGCCGGACCACACGTTGAGGAACCCTGATGTTCTTCATACCCCTGAACGGGGATTCGGCAAGGTACCCGGAGTCGACGAGCCAGTTGAAAAATCAGATACTGGATGAATTAAAGGGAGGCAGAAATGCCAGGAAAAGGTCACAATTCCCTGATGCCCAACGAAATTCTTTCGCCATAGAAAGTGAGCGTATTTCCGCAAACAAGGAGTTGATGAAAGGGGAAGTCGAGTAGATATTCACGGAGTGGAACTGACTCAAATCGCACGGTTTCATCAAGATGAAATCGAGTTTGGTGGGCCCTGTGGGGATCGAACCCACGACCTGCGGATTAAAAGTTGTACGTCAACCGTCCGCCTAGTGTTGGCCAGTGCTGTTTCGTACTTGAAACCTGTCGCACAGGGCCGTCGAATACCGGACGACGTTGCACAGTCCGGCAGCAAAATGGCAGCGGACGACGTCCCAGGCCACCTGGCTGTTGCTCCGTCCGGGACATGGTCCTGATCATGATCAAGGTGCTCACGTTCATGTATGAGCATCTTGATCGACGAGGCCACCAGAGGCGCACGCCGGCGGAGTTGAAGTCACACAGAAAACGTCCCCTGAGTTGCATGGCTTAACTGCCGGATTCCACGGCTTACGACGGGTTACCACTGCGTGTTACCGAGTTTGGTAACGAACGCGATTGCAAATGCTAGGCAGGAACCGTCTGCACTACTGGAACTCGGCGAGTAGGGCATCGCAATTTTTCCGGGCAGTCGAAGCATCGGTCCCCTCGCAGACCAGGATCACGTTGCTGTAGATCACGTAGTCGCCATACCTCGATACCGAACAGTCGGAAGAGTCGTTGTATCCCACCCTACCGCGAACGCACGCCCTCGCTTCTTTGAGGCCCTGTTTCCACGTGGCCTCATCTATCTTGAGTTTTGCGTCTTGACCGATTCGTTCTTCGGCGAAGGAGGTACCAAATTCGACCGCGTCGGAATGCGTCAGGTAGAACCGCGCTTCGAACTCTTTTCGGTCGTATGGGTCGAGACCCCAGAATCCGTAGAAGACATCGATGGCACCAGTCAGCCCTTCGACGTCAAAAGTCTTGCCCTTCTTGAATCCGACGGCCAGAAAATCGTCAAAATCATAGGTGCCGTCAGTCCGTACTATTTTTGACGGGGGTTCGTCAGCGGCCGCCGAACCGGATTCCGTACCGCACGCAATGGCTGCAGACGTCAATCCCAGGGCGATGGCAATAATCAGAACGATCTTCATATCTCTCTCTTATTTCAGGCCCGAAAACTGTCCCACTTTTGCCGACGTCCGACACGCACACCTCAAATAATACGTTGAAGGCCGTACCGTCTCGCAACGTAAATCCAGCGTCTATGGCTTCACGTTGTATATCAACCCTCAGTAGAGCTGCCTTTTTTAATAACGAAAATGGCCATTCGTACGGATAGGTGACGATCGGAATCTTGCGAGGTTGTAACAAAAACTAATTACTAGAAGGTGAACCGTTAGTGTCAACCTCGTCATGGTCAACAAATCTCCGATTCTTTACAAAATTTTTGTAAAGGTCTGAATGAAGAAACGCCCGGCTTGCGTCTGCAAGGCGACCATGAACGTGCCGAACGAGCGTTCCATCTTTATCTTTGGTCAGGAAACCAAACGGATCTCGTAGGGAGCTAGGGGTACGGTCTGAGTCATTCACCTTTGTGTCCATGTCCAAATAGGCCACTTATTATGTAGCGCATTCGACCCCACCACAATCACACAGTAAGCCTTCAGGCTAGGATTGCACCGGCTGCTACCTGGAAGATTAACGAGGCAGAAGATGGATCAATATAAAGAAATGGAATCATATGATATGTCCTATAAAACAGCGTTGCTACCCGATGCTTGGTTTCCGAAACTGTGAGTCGGCGAGTCGTTTCTGCAGCGCGTTCGACGAGTTACGCAACTATCTGAGGGCCAGGTCGGTGGAGGATGAGCCGATCACAGCGTCTACGCGGAGAGAGATTTTCGCCGCAAGATGGTCGGATCTAATGACCGAATTGGCTGCCTGAAATATGTGATCTAACCTGTATTTAGGCCGACCTGATCATGTGGCGAACTCTGAGTTCTGACAGAACCCTTCCTGAGCCCGCCTGCCCTGAGCTTGTCGAATGGGTCGAAGGGTCACGCCCAACTCGAAAAGCAATCCCGCCGTGCTAACCTTCCGCTAACCTTCCGCCAACCTCCACAAAATCAACTCGAAGCCTCCACATGCCCAAAACCCACAACATCGTCGCCACCACCTACTACCGAACCTTCTCAAAGTCCTACCCCGTCCTTGCCAACATCGCACCCGGCGATACCGTGGTCACGAAAGCTCTCGACTCCGGCGGACAGGACCTCAACGGCAAACACCTCCACGAATCCGGCAACCCGCTCACCGGACCCTTCCATATCGAAGGCGCCCAACCCGGCGATTCCATCTCGGTCCACCTCTGGAAAGTCCGGCTCAACCGCAACTGGGGCTACACCTCATACCGCCTCGGACTGGTCGCGCTCACACCCGAATCCATCGAAACCACCTACTCCAGCCACTACAAACAGGACCTCGTCCGCGAAAACCGCGACGACATTTTGCCCTGGGACATCGACCTCGACCGGAACACGGTTCGCGCCCGCAAACCCGAGGGGGACACGAACAACCTGGAGTTCGATGCGGTGCCTATGCTCGGCTGCATCGGGGTGGCACCAGAAGGCGACTTCACCCCAACTTCAGGTCCATCAGGCCCCTACGGCGGCAACATCGACTACAACCAGATTCGAGAAGGCTCCACAGTCCACCTGCCTGTCTACCAGCCCGGCGCACTCCTCTACATCGGAGACGGGCACGCCCTCCAGGCCGACGGCGAACCGCTCGGTACCGGCATCGAAACCTCGATGGATGTCGAGTTCTCCGTGACTCTCCACAAGGAACGACAGCTCACCGGACCGCGCGTCGAAACCGATACCCACATCATCAGCCTCGGCAGCCAGCCCGAGTTCGCAAGTGCACTCAACCGCGGCCTGCAAATGGCGACCACCGACATGGTGAACTGGCTCGTCGCCGACCACGATTTCGAGGAATGGGCCGCCCACATGCTGGTCGGAATGGTCGGGACCTACGACGTAGTTACCGTAGCCGGCTCAATGGCCCTGAAAATCCCAAAAACCAACCTGCCATGAGCATTACGATACCCTCCGGCAACTCGATTCCCCGAGCGAAGCCGAGGGACCTCACAGGCCAACGCCCGGCCCTAATTTCCCTCTCCCCCGGACCGGGGGAGATCGAGAGGGGGAGATATGCGACGCGCGACAAAGTCGTACGACGACGCCCGGAGCTAACGCACGCCCGGCCCTAACGCACGAACCCTAACTCGAAGCCACCGGCTCTTTATCGTCCGCATCCTTGGCCTTCGCCTTGCGAGCCTTACGCTTCTTCTTCGGGACCTGCACAATGATCGAATCGTCCACCATATCTAGCTCAACGACGTCACCGGCGTTGAACTCGTTCCGCAGCAGCTTCTCCGATAGCAAATCCTCGATCTCGTCCTGGATCAACCGACGTAACGGCCGCGCACCCATCTTCGGATCGAACCCCTTCTCAGCAAGGTAGTTCCGCGTTTTATCAGTCGCCTGCAACAACAGACCATGCTCCAGTAATCGACCCTGCAGCTCCTTCAGCATGATGTCGACGATCTCGAGAATGTGCGTCCGCTCCAACGGGTGAAACACCACCGTCGCATCGATCCGGTTCAGGAACTCAGGCTTGAACCCGTTGCGCGGGTCCTTCACAGCCTCGAGAACGCGCTCTTTCACCTTCTCGTAGTCCAGACCTTCAGAATCGTTCTTGCCAAGACTGAAACCCAGGCCCCCGCTGCTCTGAATCAACTCCGACCCCAGGTTGGAAGTCATCACAATCACCGTGTTCTTGAAATCAACCTTGCGCCCCTTCGAATCGGTCAGGTGCCCGTCCTCAAAAACCTGCAGCAGAATGTTTAACACATCCGGGTGGGCCTTTTCGATCTCATCGAGCAGAATGACCGAATACGAGCGACGGCGCACGGCCTCAGTCAACTGGCCGCCCTCATCGAACCCGATATAGCCGGGAGGCGCCCCGACCAGCCGCGCCACGGAGTGCTTCTCCATGAACTCGGACATATCGAGACGGATCATCGCATCTTCCTCACCGAACATGTACTCGGCAAGCTTCTTCACACTGTGCGTCTTACCCACACCGGTCGGACCCAGGAACAGGAAAGCACCGATCGGGCGCTTCGGGTCCTTCAAGCCAGCCCGTGAACGACGGACCGCCTTCGAAATGACATTCAACGCCTCGCTCTGACCAACCACGTGGAGACGCAGCGCGTCCTCCATCTTGATCAGGCGGTCCTTCTCTTCAACATCAAGGCGTGTAACGGGGATGCGAGTCCACATCGCCACAACCTCAGCAATATCGTCAGCCGTAACCTTGGCCTCGCCGATACCCGGGTTCTCCTTACGCCAGTCCGCGTCCAACTGCTCGATCTTCGTAACCAGCTTCAATTCGCGATCACGCAACTCGGCAGCAGTCTCGTACTTCTGGGCCGAAATCGCCTCGTCCTTCTCCCTGCGAACCGCCTCCAGCTCCTTTTGAGCCAGCCGCAGTTCCTTCGGGACCGTCGAGTGCTTGATGCGGACACGCGAAGCAGCCTCGTCGATCAGGTCGATCGCCTTGTCCGGCAGTTGCCGGTCTGGAATGTACCGGTCGGCAAGCTGGGCAGCGGTCTCCAGTGCATCGTCAGAAATTTCAAGAGCGTGGTGCTTCTCGTACATCCCCTTCACGCCGCGCAAGATGTCAACCGTCAGAATCGCGTCCGGGGCGTCAACCATCACCGGCTGGAAGCGACGCTCCAACGCCGGGTCCCGCTCCACGTATTTGCGATAGTCGTCCTGCGTCGTCGCACCAACCACCTGTAATTCGCCACGCGCCAGCGACGGCTTCAAGATATTCGCCGCGTCAACCGCACCCTCGGCAGCACCGGCGCCAACCATCGTGTGCATCTCATCGATGAACAACACGCAGTTGCCGGCCGACTTCAGCTCGGCGATTACCTTCTTAAGGCGCTCTTCAAACTCACCGCGGTACTTGGTCCCGGCCACCAGCGCACCCATGTCCAGCGTCACAACGCGCTTGCCCAGCAACGTCTCAGGAACATCTCCCTCGACGACCAGCGATGCCAGCTTCTCGACAATCGCAGTCTTGCCCACACCCGGCTCGCCAATAAGAACAGGATTGTTCTTCGTCCGGCGACTCAATATCTGGATCACACGTTGCAATTCCGTTTCGCGACCGATCACAGGGTCGAGCTCGCCATCGCTCGCACGCTTCGTCAGATCGACCCCCATCTCATCGAGAGTAGGTGTGCGACTCGCACGCGACGATGACGGAGCGCTCCCTGACTGGCCGCTACTCTGGCTCTGGATAATACGGCTCGTCTCGTCGCGCACCTTCTCCAGGCTCACTCCAAGACTCTCTAACACACCAGCCGCAACACCCTCGCCCTCACGCATCAGGCCGATGAGCAGGTGCTCCGTCCCGATGTAGTGGTGGTTCAAACGCCGGGCCTCGTCAACCGCAAGCTCGATAACCTTCTTTGCCCGCGGCGTAAGGCCAATCTCACCGGGAGTCGGGCGCTCACCGCGGCCGATTATGAACTCGACCGCAGAACGGACCTTAACGAGCTCGACATTCAAATTTGAAAGCACGCGCGCGGCCACGCCTTCGGTCTCTCGCACCAGTCCGAGCAAGATGTGCTCGGTCCCGATGTAGTTGTGGTTGAAGCGCTGTGCTTCTTCCTGCGCGAGTGAAAGAACCCGCCTGGCCCGCTCGGAAAACTTTTCAAATCTGCTTGGCATTTAGATTCCCCCCTCAGAGAACTGCTGCCACCGCTCTAAGTCCTAATCGTTATCCTCGAAAATGTCACCAAAGTCCGAATCGTCCGCACCAGAGTCTTCCGATTCATCAACCGCCTCAACCTCCGAACCGTCCAGCGTCTGCTTCAAACTCAAGCCAAGACGACGACGTTCCGGTTCAATCCTTATGATCTTCAACTCCAGCTCGTCGCCTTCGTTCACGACGTCCCGTGGGTGCTTGATCACCTGGTGCGCAAGTTCACTTATATGTATGAGTCCCTCAATGCCCCGATCGATGCGGGCAAACGCACCGAAGTTCGCCAGCTTCGTCACCGTTCCCGTTACCGTCTGACCAACCGAGAACTTGGTCTCGATCTCATCCCACGGCTCGGGCTGCAGGCGACGCAGGCTCAGTGCAATCTTCAGGTTTTCCCTGTCGACTCGAAGCACGAACACATCGATCTCGGCCCCAACCGTCACGATCTCGTCCGGGCTCTTCACCGGCTCCCAGGAAAGTTCAGATATGTGGATCAGACCATCAGCGCCACCAAGGTCCACGAATGCGCCGAAGTTCGAGATGCCCGCAACACGTCCGCGGCGTATCTCACCCTCGGTCAATTCCTGCACCAAACGCTTCTTCTGAATCTGCTTCCACGCCTGCAGCGCGGCACGCTCCGAGAAGATCGCCCGGTTACGACGACGGTTCAGCTCAATAATCTTGAACTCAACCTCCATGCCGATGAAGCCTTCCTTCGGCGGCTCGCCGCCCGGCACATAAAGCTCACGGGCCGGACCCACCAGCTGTGACAGCGGAATGAAGCCCTGGACACCCTCCGACTCGACAACCGTGCCACCACGGTTCGATCCCGTAATTACGCCCTTGCAACTCTCGTTGTTTTCCATCGCCTTCTCGAGAATCCGCCAGCCCTGCTCGCCACGGGCACGGTCGATCGAAAGAATCGATGAGCCTTCGGAACCCTCGGGGTTAATGACATACGCGATGATCTCATCGCCAACCGCAAGCTCCTCAGAAGCCTCGCCCGTAAGTGTTCGCATCTCCTTGGTCGGAATAAATCCCTCCGACTTGTAGCCGATGTCCACCAGCATGCCCTCGGGCTTGCGGCTCATCACCTTGCCATCGATGATCTCGCCACGACGAAGGATCTTCGATGGGAGGTACTCATCAAGAAGGTCGGCCATCGTCAGTTCAGACTCAGGCTTTTCGACCACTGCAACGGCAGTATCGCCACCGTCTTCAGCGGCGGCCTCGGCGGCGGCAGGTGTCTGGTCAGCTGCCAGAGTTTCTTCAGATGCTGGGGTCGCGACCCCGGTCTCCGGTACTGATTCGTCAGACGATTCTTCTGCTGCCATCTCCGCGGCGGGAGTTTCACTCGATGCTACTTCCGCAACTGGCACCGCGGAAGTCTCGGCAACAACCGCCGACGTCTCTACCACTGCCTCTACAACCGGTTCAGCCACTGCCTCTTCAACGGGTGCTTCCGCTGCAGGTGCGGGTGCCTCGGAGGCTGCCTCTTCGGTCGCCGCGGCTTCCGCTACGACCTCTTCCGTCTTGACCTCGGGTGATGTTGCCTCTTCAACGGCAGCCATTTCGGGTGCTGCTGTCGCTTCGGGCGCGTCGATATTCTGTTCCACAGGCTGCTCAGTCTTCTGAGCTTCCGCCTGGCTATCTGGGGTGTCTGCTGTCGCCAATACGAATTCCTCGTTCAAATAATCTCTCAACTCTGCATGGAGCCTTACATCCCATTATATAAATACTGCAACTCGCCCGCAAAGCCAAAATCAGTACAAAAATCGGTCCCCGAAAGACCTGACCTACACGGCTTCCGGTAATCCCGCGCCACAAACCTACTAACTCTGCCCCCAAAACCCAGTGGTGGTGTCACATAAAAACCAAACGTGTCCACCGGAGCAATCCTCCCTCTCCCCCGGAATGGGGGAGACCGAGAGGGGGAGAACTGCGACGCGCGATTTGCTCACGCCAGTCATCTGGCAAGGAGGCCTCCGACGCCCGGAGCTAACCCCCACGCCCGCGTCCCGAGCCAACAACACCCCGCACCTCATGGCGCTAAACTTAATCCCAGCATGTCAACCCCAATCGTCTATATCGACGGCTCCGCCGGCACGACTGGTCTCAGAATCAAAGACCAGCTGTCGACCCGCGACGATATAAAACTTTCCGTCCTCCCCTACGACGACCGGCGCGACCCCGATAAAAGACGCGCCGCCATCGCCGGGGCCGATCTCACGATCCTCTGCCTCCCAGACGACGCGGCGGCCGAATCGGCTGACTGGGCCCAACAGGAAGGCACGAAAATCATCGACGCCTCAACCGCCCACCGCGTCGCAGACGACTGGGCCTACGGCCTGCCCGAAATGGACCCCGCACAAAGACAGAAAATCGCCAGCGCACAAAACGTCTCAAACCCCGGCTGCTACCCCACAGGCGTAATCCTCGGCATCCGCCCCCTCGTCGAAAACGACCTCCTCGACAAAGATTCGCCCATCACCGTGCACGCCCTCTCCGGCTACTCCGGCGGCGGGAAAAAACTCATCGCAAAGTGGGAGGGTGGACAGAAAAATCTCGAAAACCTGCCCTTCGAATCACCCTACGCACTCCACAACGAACACAAACACGTCCCCGAAATGACCGAATACTCCGGCCTCACCCGCAAGCCCCAGTTCATACCTTCAGTCGGACCCTTCATCACCGGAATGCGCCTTGAAATCCCGCTGCACAAAGCGGTGTTGCCCGAAAACGTCACGGCAAACGACGTCTGGGAAGTCCTCGACCAACGCTACGCAAACGAACAGTTCATCCGCGTCCACCCCATCGAAAACACCCTCGCTTACGCCGATCCCGCATTCGACCCACGCGCCGCAAACGACACCAACCGACTCGATATCTCGGTAATACCAAACTCCCTCGGCCACATCCTGGTGATCGCCCAGCTCGACAACCTCGGAAAAGGCGCATCAGGCGCAGCAGTCCAGAACATGAACCTCATGCTCAACCTCCCCGAAGACGCCGGCCTGAAGTCGTAATCGGTCCCCTCTCCCTCCGAGGGAGAGGGTTAGGGCGTGAGTCGCGCGCCACCAACCTGAGCCCCTTGAAAGTTCCACGTCACGGGCCCCTCGAAGGGTTTCTGTCAGAACTCAGAGTCGGGGCAGAATAGCATCATTCCTCACTAACTGAGGAGATCTATTCATGCCCTGTCCGCGCTGCTCATCCAAGTCCACTTCTAAGAGAAAACACCGAACCTCGATTGGCTATCGGACATACATCTGCAGTAACTGCGGAAGACGCTTCAATAAGCGTTCAGGTACACCCTTCAACGATCTCCAGTTCCCGACCAATATCGTCCTACTCGCTGTTCTCTGGCAGTTGAGGTACAAGCTCAGTTTCCGTCATGTGGCAGAACTTCTCTTGCATCGCGGTTTCGAAGTCAGCTACGAAACAATACGGGTGTGGGAGTTTCGGTTTGCACCGCTAGTCAGCGAGAATCTTCGCTCGAAACGTCGTGGTACGGCTGGTCGTTCCTGGTATCTGGATGAAGCCTTAATCAAGGTAAGTGGCAGATGGCGATATCTATATAGAGCCATCGATCGAGATGGAAACCTGCTTGATTCGATGCTCAGTGAACACAGAGACAAACATGCAGCCCGGCGATTCCTGCGTCGCCTGATCGATAGTCTAGGGCAGAAGCCACTTCGTATGACGACAGATAAGCATCCTGCTTACACGAAGGCCATTCGCTGGATCGTTGGTCGTAAGGTCTTACATCGTCACAATCAATATTTGAACAATCGTATCGAGCAAGATCATAGATCGATCAAGCAAGGCTACTACCCGATGCTAGGCTTCGCCAAGTTCGAGTCAGCGAGTCGCTTTTGCAATGCCTTCGACGAGTTGCGAAATTACTTGAGAGTCCATGCCACAGACGGTGAGCAAGTTCCGGCGGACGTTCGAAGGAAGATATTCACAGACAAGTGGTCGACTCTAATGACCGAATTGGCTGCTTAATCTAAGTGATCGATCATG
>CAJWWK010000052.1 GCA_913048295.1 uncultured Dehalococcoidia bacterium | reverse complement strand
CACCTCTACCTCCGACTCCTACACCTCTACCTCCGACTGCCACGCCCGTGCCGCCTACCGAGACACCTGTACCTCTAACAGCCACAGCTACTCCCACTCCCACTCCGGAGCACTCCGAACCTCCCTCCAGAAGGCCTGTACAACTTTGGGTCGCACCTACGGACAAACTGCGATCCATGGCCGTATCGAATCTTGTCCAGGCAGGGGCCACCGGTCAGGACATCGCCGACAAGCTGGCCGTCTCTGTGAACGTGGTGAAGGCATATGTCGCAAAGGCAAGGACATCCCCATCGGAATTGCTCGTGGGAATGGTCGTCACCAACCTCCTCCAGACAGGTGCATCAGACGATGAGATAGCCATTGCGTTGGCAATCGATGAAGATACCGTGGAAGGCCTTATATTCAACCTTCCTTTGAGGATCAACGGAGAGGAGAAGGACTCATCTGCAGGCAGGTCCAACCGAGTACCCCCTCCCATTACAAAGACACCGATACCAGCCGCACCGACCGCACGGACCGCTGTTCCGCAGGTTGCTCCTGTGCCTGCACCGACAGACGAGAACATAAAAGAGACGCCCGAACCAGCTCCGGATCTAAACTCTTACTCGTCTGATTCAATAAGTCGCAGGGTCCTCGGGATTCTTGGGATCATCCTCTCCCCCATAATCCTCCTCGTACACTCACATGCAATGAGAAGAAGGAGACAATCCAGCTAGGATAAACGCAATCGAGATGTACGTTGAAAGATGAACTTTCATTCAATTTGTGGCAGGCAGGTCTTGATAACTGGGTGTTTTTATCACCTTGAACAATCAGTACTGACCTGCCCCCAGAACCTGTACCACTCACTATGTTAGTCCGATGGCCTGCTTCAACCTGACGGTTTCAGGTGCTGGTGGACGGTATCCGAGTGAGCTGTGTGGTCGGATCGTGTTGTACTCCTGCCGCCACCTGTAGTAAGTGTGGTCGGTGACGCCGACCCCACGTACTGCCTGGCCAACGCTCTTGCTACCCGCAACGGCAACCTCGACTTGCCGGAGTTTCCGTACGATCTGCTCCGGGCTGTGTGCTTTCCCTGGCATCTCTGCCTCCCTTCAAAACGTCCAGTATCTGATTTTTCAACTGGATACGTTTGAGGGGGGATCAGGTCACACTGGCTCTGTCGAGGTCGGCGTACCGCACGATCAGGGCAAGAAGGGCGGCACACCGGTTGACAGTGGGACAACCTACGACTCGACCGTTAGCTAGTCGCTTGCTCGACTACTGATAGATAACCGATAGGCCCCGGTGAAAGTCGGGGCCTCTTTGCGTCCGGGTGGAGGAGAGAACTTCAGTTGGCGGTCTGGTCGAAACCATGAGCGAGCACGGATCCGGCGGGGCGGCAGGTAGTGTGGCGAGGGCAGGTTACCCCTATCGCCACAGGGCCCGGACCGCATCGGAGCAGGCTGTGATTGTTTCCTCGGCGGCTCCGGCGGCCATTGGAGTTGTTGTGACTTCGTAGCCGCCTTCTTCGTAGGCGTCGGCCATCGGCATGTAACCGAGGCTGCCGTTTGTGTATCCGCTGAAGAGGGTCTGGCTGGCTGGCGAGGAGTTTTTTACCGCAACGCCGATTTCGGAGAAGGCTTCGACCGGGATTGCGACGAGGGCTGCGGGACCGATCCGCATGGCCTGTACTCGCATCGAGATTGGGCCGTCGGCCGTACGCTGCGCGTTGCTGAGCACGAAGTTGGACCGTTTGGCGTTTTTTACCGCTTCTTTGATTTCGTCTTCGGTGCCATTTTTGCGTGTGGCGTTCAGGGTTTCGACGATGCTGTCGAACTCGGCCCGGGCATCTTCGATTGACGGAAAGTTTCCGACCGGTAGTTCGACCGACGCGTTGACGACTCGCAAGGTGTCGTCGGGTTCGCCATCGGGTTCGTCTTCGTACATACCGAGGTCAGCGCCGGAGGGTACAACCTCGACGAGCCGTTCTTTTCGCGGGACCGGGTCGATCTCGAGCCTGACCCGTGCCGCTTCGAGTCCGAGCCGGGTGCCGAGCCGTTGTGCGACCTCGGTTTCACCGATAAAGCCGTGGGTTGGGCCGCAGTTACCGGCTGCACCCTGCAGGAACAGGCAGAGTCCGCCGACATGTTGTTCGACGATCTTGCGCGCAGTTCCGGGGTAGTCGGGGGAGAGCAATTTGTTGGCGGGGCCGAGAATCGTGGGGTGGCATGTGTAGTTGAGGAGCGTTGAGATTGGGTTACCGGTCGTATCGTTTATCGCAACGATTCCGACTTCGCGATCTACAAAGCCGTCCCAGTTCCGGCCGGTGAAGAGGGTGCCGTCGGGCAGGGCGGGACGTCGATTGACGTTGATCGAGCTGGTCCCTTTGCCGACTCCGACGTGGGCGGTTTTTGCTTCCCAGCGGGCAGTGTTGACGGCCTCGGCCACGCGGGCGGGCAGGGAGTCCCAGTAGGGGCCGACCATTTCCATGCCTTCATCGAGCCACGAGCCGCGGTTTACCGGTCCGGAGTGGGTGTGGGTTGCTGAAAGCCTGAGGTTCTCGGGTTTGATTCCGGCGACCGCTTCGACTTCGGCGCGGATCGCGGCATCGTCCTCGTTAGTTAGAATGCCGATATCGAGGTCGACGATTGCGAGTTCGAGATCGCCGTCGGTGACGTAGAGCGCGGTTGCGTAGAAGGGCATGTCGACCCCTTCGGCGCGCTGGTGGGTGGCGGCACCCCATCCGGCGTGGGCAATGCCAATTGGGGGTGTGATGTCGGCTCGTCCGGCTCCGGCTGTGAGCATTTTTTATCCGTTTGCGTTTGCGGGCGTTGGTGTGGGGTCGGGTTGAGGTGGGTGGATGATTGCAGCGAGTTCCGCGGGCAATTTATCACCGGTCCGGCCTAAATGTCGTTCCGGGCGACTGAATAAGCCCGACGGCCCGAACTTTTCACCCGATTATCTATTAAGGTGAGCGGAATTCCACCGAATAACCCCCGGCGGGGTAGCTGAGGGCTGAAATAGCAGGGTCTGATGGCACTAAAACAACGAATTCTTTACCTGAGTGCGGTTTCGACTGATCCGAAATCACCGGTGATTTCGCTGGCCTTACATGAGCCGGTGAAAGGCACGATTGTTGAGATCGACCCGAGATCGGACGGGCTTGAGTACGGATCGGTCCACGATGCCGTGTGTGAAGGCTGGCGGGTGGTGCATTTTCCGGATCAGAGAGGGTCGCTTGCGGATTCCGACGCGGACGTACTCGGGTTCCAGTTTATTCTGGAGAAGATGGAGCAGTTTGATGACTAGCGAACCGGCACTGGCGAGTGGCGTGGCCGGGTACCTGCTGGATGATGACCAGGTTGCCGGTTTTGTGATTAACGGCTATCACATTGTCGAGCCTGCGTTTCCGCCGGAATTTCATTCGGGTGTTTACGACGAGCTCGAGGCGCTGCCCACAAATCCTGGCGACGGGATCAATCTGGCAGTCCCCGCGCTCGACGAGGTTTACGCTCACCCGAACGTGGTTGGTGCGCTGGCGAGTTTGCTGGGGCATGACTACACGATGACGGCGCACCGCCACTGTCATCGGAACCATCCGGGAACCCGGAGTCAGCAGTGGCACCAGGACAGCCTGATGATCCCGACGCTGACCGATGGTCACGGGAGGGTTCCAGACCACGTGAAAAACGTGCTGGCGATGTACTATCCGCAGGATGTTGATTCGAGCATGGGACCGACGGCGTTGATTCCCGGTTCGCACCTGTTCAGGGCTTCGACCGACCGTAACGCCTCGCACGGAAATTTCAGAGACCAGGTCGTTGCGACGGTGAAGGCGGGTTCGGTGTTGGTTCTTCACTACGACATCTGGCATGCGGGGACGGCCAACACCAGCGATACGGTCCGTTACATGGTGAAGTACCTGTTCGAGCGCCAGAGTGAGTCGACCGAGCCGAGCTGGAACCATGATCCGGCGAACGACGTTCGGATACTTGGCCGATTGGAGCGTGACGAGGCGGCGTTGGTCCAGCGGTCGCTGGTCGGCAAGCGCAACTACCTGCGGACGGCGATGTGGAACAACCTGGCTGGGAGCGCGGCGCTCGAGTACGAGTATCGCGATAAGTGGGCGGGTGCGTGGCCGCAGCCTGTTGAGTGAGGCTGGCAGGCGTGGGGTGACTGCCCGTTACTGGTTATGCTCCGGGCGTTCTGATCGGATCGCGACTTGGTCGCGATCCTAGATGTTCCGGTTGTCCATGGTTGGCTGATTTGAAGAGGGTTTTTGATGTACGGACTTGATGGCAAGACTGCGGTTGTGACTGGTGCGGGTGGGAAGAACGGAATCGGGCGCGGGATTGCGCTCCGGCTGGCAGGCGAGGGTGCGGCCGTTGCGGTGTGCGACCTGACTACCACCGGAACGCCCGATTGGGGCGGGCTTTCAGCAGTCGTCGACGAGATCAACGCTTCGGGAGGACGTGCGATCGGCTTGATCGGTAGCGTGGCAGATTCCAGGCAGGTTAGCGAAATTGTTGAGGGTGCGCTTACGGAGTTCGGTCGGATCGACATTCTGGTCAACAATGCCGGTGCACCTGCGGGTCGGGACCGCGTCCCTGTTGTAGACCTTGCAGAAGATATGTGGGACCTCGTGATCGGAGTGAACCTGAAAGGCACTTTCCTGATGTCGCAGGCCGTTGGTCGTCACATGATTCAGCGCGGTGGAGGCGGCAAGATCATCAACATGTCGTCGATATCGGGCAAGATCGGTGCGGCCCGGTTTTCGGCCTACTGTTCCTCGAAATTCGGGGTGATCGGGTTCACCCAGTCGCTGGCGCTTGAGCTTGCCGGGCACGGAATCAACGTGAATGCGATCTGTCCGGGGCTGGTCGAGACTGAGCGGGTATACCACATGGCGTCGGTGCTGAAACCGGACGATGAAACGACCACCGAAGAGTGGCGCGATGCGATGATCAAACGGTCGACCGAGAACAGTCCGATGGGCCGGATCGCCCAGGCGAAGGACGTTGCGGATGTTGCGGCATTTCTTGCGTCATCGGAGTCAGACTACCTGACGGGTCTGGCGATCAACGTAGCCGGTGGGTCGCACATGGGGTGAGGGAGTGGGGCCTCCCCGCTGTAGTCTCGTTTGGGGCCGGGCGTGCTCGGGTCACTTGGGCCCTCGCTGCAAACTACCCTCCCGCCGACCCCCACACGAAGGAGGGGGAGTAGGGCAGGGTGGCCACGGTGTGTTGTGTGCGCCGTGCGGAACCGTTCTTTGCTGCACCGGGCTTTGCCCACCCTCTAACTCCCTCTCTGACGGGGAGGGAGAACATGCCTGGGCCTACGATAAAATTCGCTGGTCGCTGAGGTCTTTGGCACCGATTGACCGGGTGAGTCCGCCGCCGATGAATTCCTTGACTTCGAGATCGGCAAGGGCGTTCACCACCTGGTAGAAGGTCGGGAGGTCTTCCCAGCGCGCCGGGTTCCAGTTGAGCGAGCCTTCGCCGGCGAGGTCTTCGTGTACTTTTGCGTTTGAGCCTTCAGCAGGGGTGAGCACTGCGTATTCGACATCTGCCGTGCCCCATTCGCCGGTACGCGGGATGTACTTGTAGTGGAGCTGGCCGTCGACTTTTGGTCCTGCAGCCGGTTCACGGCGGGGTTTCAGGTCATCGACGTTGATGTCGAGGAAGTTGAAGCCAAGCCATGATGCCGACGACGAAGCCGAGTTGCCGCTGATGCGTATTTCGGGCAGTTCGCAGTAGATTTTCGAGAAGCCGAGCTCTTCTCGGCCCGTAATGATCGGGTCGGCAAGGTTCTCCCAGAGCACGGTCAGGAACGGGCCGACCGCATGGTCGTTCTGGCCGCTGAACCTGGCCGGAATCGTCACGCCGAGGACGTTGTAGCCGCGCCCGGCGAGCCATTCGATTTCCTTCATGTAGGTGGCCGAAACCGTGACCACGGGATCGCCGTGCAGGGTGAAACCGGGGGGCAGAAGGGCTTCGATCTGCTTTGCATTGGAGAGGAACGACACCTTGATGGTGGTCGACTTCGGGTTGTCCTCGCACAGGAATTTCCTGCCGTCGGGGCCGCGTCTCGGGCCTGTAGCCGGGCCGAAGTGGGTGGGCATCCGGTACATCTGATCCGGTTGGAATGTGTACGACATCTTTTACTCCAGTAGTGTCCCGTCATCTCCGATGATGTTGCTCAGTATGCTCTGCGGTCCGGCGGCCATCAGGCCGGCATCGACTGGCAGGAGAACTCCCGTGATCCACCTCGATTCGTCACTCGCGAGGAAAACTGCCGCCAGGGCTACGTCTTCTGCCGTTCCTTCGGTCCCGAGCGGTGCGATCTGGCGACGGAGTTCACGGCGTTTTTCGTTGACCGCTTCGACCATCGACGTGTAAATCATTCCTGGCGCGATGCAGTTGACGCGGATGTTGTCGCGCCCGTGGTGCACTGCCATCGCCCTGGTCATTGCGATCACACCACCCTTTGAGGCGGCGTAGGTGATGCTGTGGCTCATCCCGGCGCGGATTCCATCGACAGACGAGATGTTGATGATTGAACCCCCACCGGAATCGATCATGGCGGGCACGGCGAACTTGGAGATGAAGGCCATGCTCTTGAGATTGACGTCAAGCACGCGCTGCCACGAGTCTTCCTCGATTTCCATGACCGACCCGCGGCCGAGGATGCCGACGCTGTTCATCAGGATGTCGAGTTTTCCATAGCTCTCGACTGCGGCTTCGACAAGTTCCCTGCAACCCGATTCGTGGGCGACGTCGGCTACGTAGATTGATGCTTCACCGCCAGCTTCGGTGATCGCACTCTCGGTGATTTGGGCGGCGGTTTCGTCCATATCGACAATCAGGATTTTCGCGCCCTGATCGGCGAAGGCCTTAGCGGTGGCGACTCCGACGCCCGACACGTTTTGCGAACGGGTGCCGGCTCCGGTTACGATTGCAACTTTATTGGCGAGTCGGGTTATTTCGCACCTCAGTTCCTGTTGGTGTTCCTGTTGGCTATTTTTCGGCGTCGGTGAGTGTCGCTGACCTGCGTTTACCGGTTTTGACCCGCAGGGCATAGCGGAGGATAATCCGCCAAGACAGGATTGTGGCACATGTGCGAGCGAAATTATGGTTGCTTGCGCACATTACGGGGCTTGCGAACATTACGGGCACCAGGGAAAGAGCGGCGTAACCATGAAAGCTGCGGTAATGCGTGGGACTCAGCAGATTGCGGTTGAGGATATTCCGACTCCAGAACCGGGGCCGAACCAGGTACTGGTCAAGATCAAGTACTCGGGCATTTGCGGATCGGATGTGCACCGGTTCCAGTACGGGATGATCAATTCGGGATCGGTGATGGGCCACGAGTTTATCGGCGAGGTCGTGCAGTGCGGGGCGATGGTGACGAAGCTGAAGACGGGTGATCGGGTTGTTAGCGGCGGTGGCGAGCCCCCGGCAGGTGCAGCAGCCCGTGTTTCGGTGGGCGACAGGTACAGCGCCCGGACGGTCGGGTTGAAGTCGACTACGGTGGGTGGGTTTGCCGAGTACATTGCGATGGACGAGTGGCGGCCGCTGCGGATCCCGCCCGGTGTTAGCGACGAGCTTGCGGTTCTGGCTGAACCGGCGTCGATAGCTGTGCATGCCGTGAGGACCTCAAGGTTCAAGATCGGTGACATTGCGGTCGTGATGGGTGCGGGTCCGATCGGGCTCCTTGTGATGCAGGTCTTGAACGCCGGTGGGGCGGAGGGTGTTTATGTTTCGGAGCCTGCCCCTGCGCGTGCCGCTGCGGCGCGGGCGCTGGGCGCTGCGCTGGTGATGAACCCGGCGGATACCGATGTTGTTACCGAGATGGTGGAGCGTTCACAGGGGCTGGGCGTGCCGGTGGCTTTCGATGCGGCTGCTGCAAAGCCGACTCTTCAGCAGGGGCTCGAGATGGTGCGGCGGGGCGGGCAGGTGCTGGTCGTTTCGATGGCGTGGGAGGATGTGGACCTGCTGACGGTGGAGTGGATCGGTCGCGAGGTGGAGATGAAGGCGGCTTACGGGTCGGAGCCGGTGGACTGGCGGACGGTTTTAAACCTGATGGAGCGCGAGCAGATTTCGAATGAGTCGATGGTTACTCCCGAGAGTTTTATAGGGTTTGACGAGATGCAGTCGTCTCTGGAGCGGCTGATGAAGCCTGAGGAGCACGTGCAGGTAGTACTGGTGCCTTAGTGCTATTGGCACGTTTCCTCCGACATGGGTTGTGCTGGCTAGATCGGTGAGGTTGCGCCGATGGTGGCATTAGCACGAATGTTTCGAGAACTATTTTTTCTAGTCGAATCGGGCTGAATATCCAATGCGGCAACTATCTGACCCAATTTCCGTTTGTAATTCTGTATGATCGTGCGGTTTCTGGTGCATTCGGGTTCTTAAATTGGCAACATCTGGCCCGGCAATTATTGCTTTTGCGGTCGCCCTGGCCCTGGGAGCTCAGCCCTTGGCCGCGGCCCATCGTTGCAGCGGTTGCGGTTGGAGTGGTCGAAGGAATATCCGAACTTCAACCCCAGGAGAATGCCTCCCAGTTTCGAGGCGGTCGGTCTATCGGCGAGTTCAAGCAGTGGGACTTCAGGGCGACCCTGTTCACCGACGTTGAATCGTTGGGCGAGACCGAATACGTGCACTCGTTAGTCGTGAGCCACTCGACGATGGAGGGCATTGCAGTGATTGTCCCCAGCGAAGTTAATCCTGATGCGACCGCGGTTAGGTTTGGATCGCACAGGCTGACGCTGTTTAGCGGTGAGGAGCCGAAGCTCATCGCGACCGGTGACGAGTGGGTAGAGATCGACGAATTTAGAGAGCGATCGCTGAAGTTGGCCGCCAAAGAACTTGAACTCACCGGAACCTGGAACCCGACGAGTTTCACAGCGACAGTTGACGCCTCGGTCTAGCTGACCGAGGTGCAACCTGCCGTTTCTGATGAAAATGCGGGGAGCGAATACCGCAAGTGATGCGGTGTGTGTCCGAACTATGTAATATGCCCGCATTCACGGGTTGGACCTGAGTTACTGCTGAAGAATCGGCACCGGGTCGCGGCCCAGGGAGCACTACGATGGCATCTCGATCATTCACCGGCAACCCTTCACAGGTCATCGTCGAGCAGCTTGCTGCATCGGGCATCAACCACCTTTTCTATAATTCGGGTTCACGTGAAGCCCGCTTTTTCGATGCGTTGCACAGTCGTGCCGGAATCGACGGCATACTCGGCCTTCACGAAGGTGCGGTGGCGGCAATGGCGGGCGGGTTTGCGCAGGTGAATTCGCAGCCGGCCGTAATGTCGGTACACCTGGGTGCGGGTCTCGCGCAGAGCATGGGCCAGATGATCAACGTGTGGGCGGCGGGCCTCCCGGTCGTAACGATCACGTTTGTTGGCGACACGGGGAGTTATGCCGACCGGATCACACTCGACCTGAGTCACAATGCGGGTCCGACTTCGATCATGGCGCCACTGATGAAGGCGAACTGGACGGTCATCGACCCGAACGGCGTGGCGGCGGCTGTGGACAGGGCGATAAAGGTCGCGACCACCCCGCCGATCGGGCCGGTTCATATCGCGGTCTACGATCGGATACTGGGTCCTGAGCAGATCACAACACAGATCATTGAGGGACCGCCTGCGCGGCCGCGCGCTGGCTACCCGGACGACCGTGACGTGGAGGAGTTGGCCCGGGTACTTCACGATGCGGAGAGGCCGATGATCTACGTTGGCGATGGGGTGAACAAGAGCGGGGGCGAGCGGCAGCTTGCGAAGATTGCCGAACACTTCGGGGCGAACGTCGCGTCGATGTGGGGCGATCTGCGAGGTGTGTCGGCGGCTCATCCGCTGCACTGTGGATATTTCCGCCAGCCGGTAATCGACCTTGACCCCGACCACATAATCGCGGTCGGTGTGCGTCACGGGGGCAGCGGCAAGCCGACCGACTTCGATGTGTTCAAGAACGCAAAAAAGGTTGTTGCGGTGGGCCCCGACGTGGAGATATTCGAGAACATTCCGGGTCTTGACCTTGCGGTGATGGCCGATGAGGCCCGGACTCTCGAACGGCTGGCTGAACTGGCCGAAAGCGAGTACCCATCGGCGAAATACGATGCTCGTAGGGAGCGGGCCCACGACAATGCGCGGCGTTTGCGTGACGAGCGCCGTGCTGCCCTTCAACCGGCTTCGGAAATACCCGGTTACGTGCGACCGCTGGCGTTGCTCGATGCGGTGGACGGCGGGCTGGAGAAGCTAGGCGGCGGACTGATAACGACCGAGCAGTTTGCGGTGCCGCTGGAGAACGTGGTCAAGAAGCCGGATGGGGGATCGAACGTCTACATTCGGCCTGCCGGTGGATCGGAGGGCTACGGCATGGGCGCTCCTTTGGGGGCCAAGCTCGCTGCACCCGACAAACCGGTCGTCGGCATGGTCGGCGACGGTTCGGTGTACTACTCGGATTCGGCCTTCTGGACCGCGGCACATCACGAGATTCCGGTGCTGTACGTAATTCCGAACAACGGTGCGTACGGCATTGTGGCCGGTGCGTTTGCGGGGGCAGAGGGGGTTATGAAGGATACGGGCGAGTATGCCGGTGTTGTGCTTGATGGTGCCGATATTGTGCAGCTGGCCGGTGCGTTCGGGGTTGAGGGAAGAAAAGTCGACGATGAGTCGAAGATTGCCGACGCGGTTGAAGAGGGGCTCGATACTGTTGAGCGGGAGGGTCGGCCGCTGGTGCTCGACGTTCAGCTCCCGCTGGGGATACCGGCTGGCGGCAAGGCGGCAAAAGAATTTAAGTTCAGACGATAAGGGCCACGGCCCGCTTACTCGGTAAGTGTGGTGGGGCAGGCATTGAGAGAACGATATGAAGATATTTCTGGGGACTGATTTTTCCGATGACCGCCTGAAATTTACGGCCCAGATCGGTGCCGATGGCGTTTCCGGGGCTCCTGAGCCGGGGCCTGGCGACGATGGTTTCTACTCTGTTGAGACCCTCAGAAAGCACAGGGAACTGGTCGAGTCGTACGGGCTTGAATGGGCGGCGGTGCGGATGGCGCCCCTGGAGTGGACGTACCGGTGGATGCTGGGACTGCCGGGTGCTGAAGAACAAATCGAGAATTTCAAGAAAACCATCCGCAACATGGCTGATGTCGGGCTCGTGTTCATCATTTTCAACATGCATGCGCTCAGGATTTACCGGACATCGGACCAGGCACCGGAGCGGGCGGGTGCGAGATCGACCAGCTTCGATATTTCTCTTGCCACGGGCAATCCGCTAATGGAGCACCCGAACAGCGGGTTTGATATCGACTGGGTCCCGGAGGACCAGCGTGAACCCAGGTCGGACGAGCAGATGTGGTCGAACCTCAAGACGTTCCTCGAAGCTGTAACTCCGGTGGCTGAAGAGACCGGGGTCCGGCTGGGTCTGCACCCCGACGACCCGCCGGTCGCTGAAATTTCAGGCATAGCCAGGATCATGCGTAGTCCGGAGGCGTTCAGGAAGTACCTCGACCTGGTGCCGAGCGATAACACCGGCGTTGTGTTTTGCCAGGGCTGTTTTACTGAAATGGGCTGCGATGTACCGGCGGAGATTCGGCACTTTGGTGGGCGTGGAAAGATTTTTTCGGTAGATTTTCGCAATATTAAAGGAACGCTGGAGAATTTTCAGGAGACGTTCCCCGAGACCGGAAACGCCGACATGGTGGCGACGATGCGTGCGTATCACGATTCGGGGTTTGACGGTTGGATGACACCCGACCATGCGATTCACCTAGATGGCGATTCGAGCTGGGGCCATCGCTACTGGGCGTACGCGGTAGGGCACATTCGCGGGCTCGACCAGGCGCTGAAGGGGACGAGTCGTAGTTAGTCGGGGTGAACGGGCCGGATCGACGCGTGGCGAAGCGGCGCAATCACACCCTTACGAAGAGTTCCGTTTTCGGGCTGAACTCGACATCGGCTTCCAGCGGGTACATCGGGCGGGCGCAGACGGTGTGTCCGAGTGACTTCAGGTTGGCGCTTGTGGCCCCGGGAGCATCGACGTTGAGGTTTGTTTCGACCCAGTCGTCGAAAAACTGGGGTTCGCAGTGCGGTGACTTGACGATGGTCGAGTGGAACTCCGCGGGTTCGAGGCCGTTGGCGAAGAACAATGCGCGATCGACGAGCATCACGGCGAGGCTGGTCACAACCACGGTGAGGTTGCCGGAAGTCAGGACGGCTGTCGGGCCGGTGTCCTGAACGTATTTCCATGTTTCGAGATGAACGGGATCGGTCGATAGCGATTGGACTGTCCAGTCAAGCTCGAGGGGGGTGAAGCGGGGATCCTGCGCCCCCCCTAAGCCCATTCGAAAGGTTGCTCCCACACCGAGTTCGTGGGCCCTTGCGGCGGCTGGCGGGTCGACGAGCGGGGCGAGCATCGTGTGAGGGTAGTTCGTTCGAATCATCTCGGAAATGATCGCGTTGCTATCGCCGGATGCACCGGAACTGGGAGCGTCGGCGGCATCGGTAAAGGCGATCGGACCGGCCATCGAAGCTCCGCGTGCCACGGCATCTTCAAGCGGTATCAGCGCGGCCTGCATGATGTGCCGGTTCGGCCAGAAATCGTTTGCCATTTCGAGTGCGCCCCGCTCGGCGAGTTCCGGATTGCCATCGGTGAACACGAAGGACTGGCAGCAGAGTTCGGGGACATCGGTAAAGGGGTTGCCGATGAAGAATCCAGCCGAGAGAACATCGGGGTTTTCTTCCAGTTTTTTCGCCTGGCGAATCTGTGCGCCAAAAGCCCCGGTTTCGGTTATCAGTTCGTTTCCGCGGACGATTGTCGGGATTCTTACCCGGGCGGCCACCGGTCTGGCCCCGTCGCGGACGATGCGTACGAGGGCCTTCGCGGCCCGGCGACCGGTGTCTTCGAAGTCGATATGGGGGTAGGTGTGCAGGGATGCCAGACCGTCGATGTTGTCGAGCATTTTCGCAGTCAGGACACCGTGCAGGTCCATCGATATGACGATCGGGACACTCTGGCCGAGAATCTTGCGGGCTTCTTCGAGCAGGTAGCCTTCGGGGTCGAGCTGCTTCGGTGTGCCCATCGAGCCGTGGAGGGAGAAGTAGACACCGTCGATGGTGTTGGCGTGCTCACGGAGGGCGTCGAGGAATTCGCCCGCGATGCGTAGAAACGCACTGTGTCGCAGGGGTCCCGCGGCGGTCCCTTCGGCATCGTATGTAAAGACGAGTTCGAGATCATCGCCAAAAGCTGATTCAAGTTCAGAGATTGCCCCGGCGTAAGTCGAATTCGCGTTTTTGGCAACCTCCTGCCCGATCTCGTCGCCGCGGAGGATATCGAAGAAGTCGTATTCGCACAGAGTCGGGTTGAAGGTGGATATTTCCTGGCTACAGCCGCCGATAAGAATTCGCATCGAGTCGTTGTCCGTGTTGCTGGCGAGCGGGGTTTGGTGCTGGCGATAGAAAATGTATCAGCGAATGTTGGTTATCGGTACCGCTCCGTCCCGACTTGATCTGGCCCTTGAACGAGCCCAATCATTAGGAACTACAGATCTCGGAGGTAGGTAGAAGTGCACTTGTTCACTGCCGCTGGAATAGTGCTGCTAACGTTGATCTGGGTGAAATACCCTGACCTTCGCAAACCACGCTGTCCATCGGCGTTTCGCGGGTCGTTATATCCGTGCGATTCCATGTCTATTAGAACCATACAACGCATCGAAAAAGTGCTAGCGTTGCGCTGATTTAGAGAATCCCCGGACAGGAAGACAAGCTTGGCCGTCACCAGAGCGCCCGCAAAGCCAAACCTGGTATTCATCCTGCCCGACCGGCTGCGGCAGGACACGTCGGCGGCCTATGGCAACGACTGGATCCAATCGTCTCACATGGACGCGATGGCTTCGGAGAGTTTTGTCTTCGAGCACTGCTACGTGACGCAACCTGTCTGTGCCCCGGCCCGTGCTTCGATAATGACGGGGCTATACCCGCCAACTGCCGGTATGCCGCGTAATCGACTTGTCATGCCGCCAGATGTGCAGACAATCGCCCAGATGTTGCCGGACGAATACACCACCGCTTATGTCGGGAAATGGCACCTTGGCGACGAAATCGTCAAGCAGCGCGGGTGGAACGAGTGGATCAGCGCCAACGATTTCTGGTGGCCGGAATACACGGATCCCGAGGACCAGCAAAAGTTTTCGGACTACCACGAAAGCCTCGTGGCCGAGGGCTACGAGCCCGAGCAGGACCACCCGGGCGGCAAGACCTTTACGCAGGAGCAACGGGCGTCGTTGCCTCCCGAAAAACAGATGGCTTCGTTCCTTGCCGACAGGGCGGCGGAGTTCATTGCCAACAACCGGGAAACTCCGTTCGTCCTGTATGTCAGCACGATCGAACCCCACCCGCCGTTCACGGGTCCGTTCGACAATATGTACGACGCTGCGACATTGCCGGTAGACGAGACGTTCATGCAAGCGCCGGTAGAAAGTTCGCTGTTCAACAGGATGCGCGCCGATCTGTTCGAAGACTGCGTGCGAGACGGCATTTCGACGGCGACCGAGGAGGGCTGGCGCCAGCTGCGTGCTAATTACTATGGAAACGTGAAGCTGGTTGACGACATGCTAGGGACGATTCTCGGCGCGCTTAACGACGCGGAACTGGAAGCCGACACGATAGTCGTGTTTACGAGCGAGCACGGCGATATGATCGGCACCCACCGTATGCTTGAGATGCGGACACCGTACGAGGAAGCGGCACAGGTGCCACTGTTCATTCGGATACCGTGGCTTACGGATACGGAAATACGGGTGCCAGGCAACTTCAGCCAGATCGATTTCGTGCCAACGCTGCTGGATTTGCTGGGGCAGCCGATTCCCGAACACCTGCAAGGTGTCAGCAGGCTGGGGGTGTTAAAGGGTCAGGACGACCTGCTCGGCAACGATGTGGTCGTGCAGCACAACGGGATCGGCGACAGGGATATGGCAATGGAGTGCGAAAGCTGGGCAATGGGCGACGAGAAACTTCGCGAGCTCAACTTTATGAACACGATGCCGTGGAGGTCGTTGATAACTGCCGACCGGTGGAAGCTGAACCTGTGTGCGGTCGATCGAGGCGAACTGTACGACCTGAACACCGACCCGGACGAGACACACAACCTGTTCGACGACCCGGAGCACTTGGACCGGGTTCGAACGATGGCTGCGCGGCTGCACCTGTGGCAGGCAGAGAACGGCGATACTGCTCCGTTGCCTGCGGTTTAACAGGCTGCGCCCGCCCTCTATTGGCTGATACCTATCTGTGGCGCCTGATTTACTGGCCGGCTCAGGGGCCAGCCGCCCCAAACGCTGCCATCGCATGCGACATAGCTTCTGCGCTGAACCCTTCGGGAATCGCCGAACCCTCCAGTGAGCCAAAATCGAGTTCGCTCTTCAGGCAAGAATCCCATCCCAGTTGTTGCAACTCTTCAGCTGTTGGCGGTGTACCTGCGTCGGTAACCAGTCGGTTGACCAGGTCATCGAACGAACCCACGCCGCCCAATCGCAGTCCCGGTGCCTCAGCAAGCTCTTTTCTGACGTCGAAATCGAAATCGTCAAACGCCGGCACCTTGTCACCAATGCCGTGGATCGCATCGGGTTCCAGGTTCCGGACCAGGCCGACATCGAATCCCGCCAGGGCACCCAGTTCCATGCCGGTGACGTGGTTTCGCTCGAAGCCCGAGACCGCCTGGGGATCGAAGAATCCAACTTGCGCCGCATCGAATCCGAACATCGCAACGGGGTCGAAGTTAGCGAACTGCTCAGCATCGAATCCACCCATCGTAAGCGGGTCGAAGTTGTGGACGCGTTCCACGTCGAACACCGACATCAGTGCCGGGTCGAAGTTCAGGAAGTGTTCTGCATTGAACCCGCTAAATATACCGGGGTCGAAGTATCCGAACTGGTTCTGGTCGAATCCACTCATGGCAGCCGGGTCGAAATGACCGGGAAGATCGGCAGCGAGCGATACGCGTTGAAAAACGTGCTCTCGAAGACCTGATGGATCCGCTTGAAGATCGTCAGCAACAGTTGCACCGGGACCGGAGGCCGCTGCGTAAGCAGAGCATGGCCCTCGAGAGCGCATGATGATTCAGCCTCTATGGGACGAGCTCGAGATGAAGCGAGAGCCCATCGAAGAGGCACGGCGAGAATACGAAAATACTGCCTGGAAAGAACTCTAAAAATGACAGCGTGATCGCCAGAAAGAAGTAGAAAAAGAAGGCAACGCACTACGTAAGGAAGTGGAACGGGGCATGCGGGACCAGTTCGACGCGCTCGAAGAGGAGGGCTACGCTCTCGAGGAGAGGCGTGATCAGGCAGAGGATGATTTCCGTGATGTATTCGAAAGCAAACGGAGAGAGCTTGAAGAACAGGTCGACCAGCTCCGTCTAGTGACTAGCTTCTAAAGGCAGATCCAATCTGGTCTGCCAGGAAAGTGAAGCAATGAGCTGCGGGCTTCGAACTGAGTTTCGGGGCCCGCAGTTTCGCGTCTGTCGCATGTGATTGGAGTGAATTCGTGTAACTGAATCTTCATCAGACAGCGGAGCGAACGAGATCAGCAGAACAATCTGCCGTGTTCCGTTGCAACCTGGTCCGCTTATCTCCCGAAAGATAATTCTAAATTGGCAAAATCCTTGTTGTACTACGAAGTATTCGAAACGGAACTGGGCTGGATTGCGATTGTTTCCAGCACAAACGGTGTAGTACGCACGAGCCTTCCTGAATTGGCTCCGACATCCGCTCTCGGTGCAGTCAAACCTGAAAGTGATCACGCCCTTCATGGGTACGAACGCAATATAGAAATCAGTGCACTGATTGCAGCTTACTGTGCCGGCGAGTCAGTTGATCTGCCAGGGATCGAAATTGACGTGGCAGGCGTGTCCCCGTTTTTCAAAAAAACCTGGGAGGTCTGCCGTACGATTCCCTTTGGAGAGACTCGAAGCTACAGGTGGCTTGCAGAAAAGGCGGGCAACATCAGAGAGCCGCAAGGAGCGCGGGGCAGGCCATGGCACGTAGCAGGCTGCCACTACTGGTGCCCTGCCACAGGGTCGTAGCGTCGGACGGCAGCCTGCACGGTTTTGGCGGCGATGGACTGCCTCTCAAGTCGCGATTTCTGGCGATGGAGACTCGTTATAGCTGATGAGGCCTTGATTCACTTATTGCCTACGCACATGAACGACAAGGTGCCCGCAAAGGCTTTACCTGCAAGAGTCGGGCAGGTCGTATCCGATGCGGGAATTCACGTAACAATCTGAACTGATAGGCCAGGTCTTGTAGTGCTTCTCTCCGGATGAATCCGTCCACCAAACCTCACCGCACGGTGCCTGAACGCCCCTGATATCGCATGTACTGGTGACGACAGTAACCTTTCCTGTCGTTTCAAGATTCCAGCGAAATGGCTGTGAATCAGTAGTACACGACATTGTCATCGCGATACCGAGAGAAACAGAAATAAGACAGAGTATTTTTAGCAAATTAGTGTGACCTGTACCGACGGAGCTAAAGCGACGGCGAGCCGATTGACTGGAAACTACAGTCGCTCATCTCGCCGTCGCCATGCATTCCGGTTACCGACCCGACCTGCCCTTTGTCCTGCGTACTTATTGCGTAGCTGCAAAAGCTGCAAGGGCTTTGGCAGCAGCATCATCAGGGACGGTAATCGGAGCGGCCTCTTTACCCATTTCGATCGATTCAATTTTGGCGATTAACTCCGCCGCCTTGTCCCAGCCAAGTTCTTTGAGTTCGGCTGCATCTATTGTGGCAGGATCGGCTACTGCTAGCTTCGCCAGATCGTCGAATGCCCCAACTCCGCCGAGCAGCATTTCCGACTCATCAACGAGTTCCAGCCTGATTTCGACGGAGAAATCTTCAAAAACCGGAACCTTGTCACCAAATCCCACTTTAGCCTCTACATTCAGGTTTTTCACCTGATCGTGCTCGAACCCGGTCATTGCCTCCAGGTCCATACCTACGACGTGACCTCGTTCGAAACCACTGACTGATTCAGGGTCGAAGTTGGCAATGTGATCCTTTTCGAACCCTTCCATTGCTTCAAAGTCGAACTCTGCCATGTGGTCTTTATCGAACCCAACCACTGCGGTGGGGTCGAACCCTGCCATGTGGTCTTTATCGAACCCGACCACTGCGGTGGGGTCGAACCCTGCCATGTGGCCTTTATCGAACCCGACCACTGCGG
>CAJWWK010000051.1 GCA_913048295.1 uncultured Dehalococcoidia bacterium | reverse complement strand
CCGAATACCACAAGGAACAGGGAGGAGCTGCGATAACGTTTGAGGAGTGATTTTTTGGCACCGTCACATTCTTCTAATAAGTCACTCTCCAGGGACAACGTTTTGGGGGCGGTTTGAACTGGATAAGGGCAAATTGCGATGGACTACTACTACTTTACTTCCCAATTTCCAAAGTCAGAACAACCATCTCCCTCAGAGTCCGGACAACGAAATATCTCTCTAGCCGAAGCTATAGATAATTTCTATGAAGACGAACGGGCTCGAGGTCTGTTGCCGCTTACGGTCCCCTGCCTACAAAATCGCCTCGGCCTCGGTAACCGACATCCCGCTTCTCGAGAAAATCAGGAGCAAGGGCCACCCCGTAATCATGTCGTCCGGCATGTCGACCATGGATGAAATTAGGACCGGCGCAAACACGCTCGGCCTCGACAATCTGCTTATCTGCCACTCGACGAGTGCATACCCATGTGATCCCACCGAGCTGAACCTGAATATGATCCATACTCTCGCAGCAGAGTTCGACGTGTCGATCGGCTACTCCGGCCACGAAACTGGTCTTTCAACCACCGTCGTGGCTGCGGCACTGGGGGCCTGTTTGATCGAGCGTCACATCACTGTAAACAGAGCAATGTGGGGCAGCGATCAGGCAGCATCGGTAGAACCAGCCGGTGTTGCACGGCTCGTCAGAGACATACGTGTTGTCAAATCCGCACTCGGTGACGGTGTTAAGCGTGTGTACGACAGCGAGATCGGCGTAATGCAAAAGCTTCGTCGGGCACCAAGCAACCAGGACGGCTGATTCCACGCGTTCGATCGTCCTGATCGGTTCAATTCGCTCAGATCGGAATCGCGAGTAATCGGTCGGTGAACTTGACGCGGCGTCACTGGCACCGGAACGAGCAAACAATCGCCCACCAAGAACCCTGCTCTATCGCATTCCGTACCGGAGATTGAGTAAACTCTGGCTTCACTTCCGGGTATAACAAAAAGCAATGCAGGCTCGTTCAAGAAACCGAACAAAAAAAGCACGTACCGTCACGTTAGACGAACGCATCGACCAGGCGATTTTCTGGCTCACCATCAGCGCCCTGGTCGTGGCTCCGCTTGCCTTTAGCTACTATCAAATCGTTTCCGTATTCAACGAGCTGAAAGTGGTAGGCGTTCACCTCACCACGGGCCTGATAGCAATCCTCTGGCTCTGGCAATTAGTTCTTAGAAGAGTGAACCAGAGATCGGCCCAAGACAACGAGTTCAAGTGGGACCTCATCAACTGGGCCGGGCGTAGTCCTGCACGCTGGGCGTTGGTCGGCGCGGCGATCTGGGTATTCGCCCAACTCGCATCAACCCTCCTCTCACCGCTGCCGGTCATCAGCTTTTACGGGGGTGATGAAGCCCGATCGGGCTACAACCTCTACGACAGCCTATCGATCACCGTCATCTTTTTATCGGTTGCACTCCGGTTCCGAACACTCCGCCACCTCGAACTACTCGCTTACACGCTGGTCATTACAGGTGCCATTGCCGCTGCGTACGCAATCGCGCAACACTTCGGCTGGGACGATATTGGCGGAAACGCCGGGCGCATCAGGCCTATAGCAAGTTTCGGAAACACGCTGAATTTCGCCGGTTACATGGTCATGTCGATACCCGCCACCCTGGCCCTCGCCTATAAGAAGTTCAATCGCGAATGGTTATCCGTGGTCATAATCACTGGGGTTTTGAGTCTTCAGGTGACCGGAATATGGATAGCTGGTGGTCGAGGCCCCTATGTGGCGGGCATCACATCGCTGGTCACGTTCTTTGCGATATCGCTGGCAATTGGGAACAAGAAACAGAATATCCGGTACCTGGGAGTCCTTCTGGCTGCTGCATTGATCACCGCATTTGTCGTGGCCCTACCCTCGGCTCGGGGAGACATCGGACTCAGTAGAGCAAGAAGCCTCGGCAGCGCATTCGAAGTCGGTAGCGCCTCCACCAACATCGAGGCTGGTCTCGCCGGTCGTCTAAATATCTGGAGTTCTACTCTCAGGCTCACAACCGGCTGGGATCTGCCGATCGATGAACCGATGGTCAACACGGCGCTGCGACCACTGTTCGGCATCGGTCAGGACATGTACGTCTACGCATTCCCGCTCATCGGGAACCCCCAATCACGGCTGGCCCTCGTTGATCACACTCACAACTACGAACTGATGGTGCTTGTGGAACAGGGATTCGTAGGCTTATTCGGATTCATGATGCTGACCGTTCTTCTCGGGGTGGCAACCTTTGCGATCGCTCGTCGGTTCAGAAGAGCTGGGCGAGGTCTCGACGCCACAGGGATCCTGCTGCTGGCAATACTCCCGGCCACGATCGGGAAACTAGCCGATCTGCAAACAGGTGTTGCCAGAATTTCCGACCTTGCGATGATGCTCGCACTTTTTGGTGCCACGATCGCCATATATGAGATAGCAAACAGGCAACTCCGAAGCAGTGAACCCGAGCCCGCGCCTGAAAAGGCCAAACCGGGATCGGCAACCGCCCTCACAGCATCGAACCAGACCGCGTTGGGAGCTGTATTAGTGGCCGCAGTCCTATTCACGGCTATCTTTGCCACGCTGTTCGTCGGTTGGGACGTACGCAGGCTGTCGGCAAGCAGGACCCTCGCCCTCGGATTTGACGCAGAGACAAAATTCGAACGCGCACAGGTTTGGGACGAAGTACAAAAGAAGGCCCCGGAGAGAGAATCGTTCACTTTCAGCCTGTTCGAACAATATCTAGAAGTTGCAAAACAACAGCACGATGGTGGGAATCCAGAAGAAGGCTTGCGTCTGTTGATGATCGGCCGCGAAATGCTGCTCGAATATGAGAGTCGTGATCCGTTTGAACTCGATACGCAGATCGGCCTGTCAAAAACCGCGTCTACTCTCACGGCATGGGGTTACAACGAATACGCTCAGGAACTCGCCGACCGAGCCCGCAGAACTGCCGACTCGCATCCGGCTTATCCCACCCTCGTCGGTACCAGCGCCACAGCCCTCACAAGCGTCGGGCTCCACGAGCTGGCAATCGAATACGCCGATAAGGCGATCGCCATGGAAGCAACCACTCAGCCGTGGTCGAAGGCCTGGTACGCAAAGGGCCGTGCACTGTACGAACTCGGTCGAGAAGAAGAAGCCATCCAAACGCTAATCACTGCAACCGAAAAGCAACCCGGAGCCGAAGGCGCGTTGCTCGCCCACCAGGTTCTCGCCCAGATTTACGAAGCCCGAGGCAACAATGAACTATTCGAATACCACAAGGAAAAGGGTGGCGGTAAAGTTACATATCTGGAGTAGTGGTTAATCTTCTACCGGCAACCGCGTCACTTTTTGTCCCACATGTGGTCAAAACCACCAAAATTAGTGGTCGATGACGACCACTTTACTTCCAACACTCCAACTGTGGGGCCCGATCAATTGCGAACACAGCGATCTGTCGAATCTGAAGCGGACGGTACGCTCAATTCCCCACAGCTGGTGGACGCAGCATAACTTTCCGCGCCTCTCTCGATATCAAAGAGTGCGTCACACACAGCCCCACGCCCGGAGAATCAGCAGGTTTCGGAGGGTCAGAATCCCGGCCCATTCGACTTTTACAGTCTCCCAGTCGCTCTCAAACTGCCCCCCACGACCAGTTGGGTTGCCATCCGCTGTCGTCTCCCTGCAACCCGATTTCGAAGTCGAGTTGGAGTTGTATCGAATCCCGTAGTTCTTCCGACAGCAGGCTGCCAGGCGCAGCAGCGAAATCCAGCGGTCGCCCGCCGTAGCTTTGCCAATCGTCCGGTCCTTCACAAGTGAACCGCTGGACACCGCGGCGCAGCCCGGCCAAAGAGTTTTTCGGCAATGGGGCCCGGTGCCATTTCAGCAAGCCGCATAAAACACAACAATGCGTGGAAATCCATATCGTCCGGCAGGGCTGTAAACGCTTCCATGACCCCCACGATAGCTTGCTGCAGGAATGCATGATCGATCTGGCCGGAATATCGGTGCAGACAACCCACGATCTCGGCACCGGGGTTCGATTGCTTCAGCGGGCCGAGCCGACCGTCAATCGGTTCGTAGTTCCACCACACAGCACGTGGAAAGCCATTGCCGCGCGGCCCGACCGGATCCCACCCTCCAATCGAGTGATCGTAGGTGCGTTCGAAGTATTTGATCCCTTCAACGACGGCAGCGTGGTTGCCTGGCACATCCAGATCTCTGAATACCTGGAACGCGAGTGTGGTTGCAAAGGGCGAGGACAGCGGCATGCGCAGATCGGGTTCGATGCCATGCCCGAAGCCCCCACCATTGTTCTGGAAGGCTCTCAGTTGGGTTAAGACATCCGAAATCGATCCTGAAGCAAAATGGTAATCGAACCGTGCCCGTTCAAGGGGGCGGGCGTTCAGGGATATAAATTCGGCCGCCCTGTCAAATGCTTTTTGCGAAATTCGGACCATGGCAATTACTCGGCTTCACCCGGTGAACGACTAGACCGTTGAGTAACTCACCGCCAGTTGTGCACGGCAAGCCAGAAATTATGTTGACACTCGGGAAAACCGCATGCTAGCTTCACGACAATCCATTACATAGCGCGAATGTCACCGGACTGGGACGAGAATGCCGACTCTGACAAGCAGAAAACGAGAGATCCTCAAGTTCATCGTTTCTGAGCACGTCGAGACCGCGTCCCCGGTCGCTTCGAGCACGGTCGCCCGATCGTCAAATCTCAGGGCAAGTCCGGCGACTATCAGGAATGAAATGGTAGCCCTTGAAGAGGACGGTTATATTCACCGTCCCCACGTATCGGCCGGAGGAGTACCGCTCGACCGAGGATACCGGCAGTTCGTATCGTCCCTCGATCCTGACGTTGAGCTTGACCCTGTCTCGGCCGCTCTTGTCGACAAAGAATTCGGCACTGTCCAGGCTTATGTTGAAGAATGGATGGACTCGGCATCAGCCCTGCTCGCAGGGCTGATGAGCACCCTGGCTTTCACGACGATACCCCGAACCGCACCCGCACCTGTGAAAAGCGTCGAGCTACTCCAGTTGCAGGAAATGCTCGTGATGGTGATTGTGGTGCTGCAGGAGGCGAGCGTGTACAAGCAGTTGATCAGGCTCGATACGTCCGTGACCAACTCCCAAATCGAGCACGCCAGGAATCGCCTGAGCGAGGCCATTGTTGGCGTACCGGCGAACAGTCTGGCTGCCCGTGCAGGCCGTGTGGGAGCCGGACTGGAGCAACGTGCCTTCGATTCGGCTGTAGCGGCTCTCCGCAAGCATGGTGCCCGTTCGAACATGGAAAAACGGTTCAGCGGGATAAGCAAACTGTTCCAACAGCCAGAACTGATCGCCGACCCTGCAATGGCGCAGGGTGCGACGTGGCTGATCGAAGACTCTTACGCGATGGCCGCGGTTGAAAACGAGATCAACCCGGATGGCAGCGTCAATGTGGTTATCGGAAAAGAAAATTCTGAAGAGTCGCTGAAGAACTTTTCAATTGTGTTCTGTCGATATGGAACACCTGAGACCGCCGAGGGCACGATCGGGGTGATGGCTCCCACTCGCATGCCGTACGGAGCGGCTATCCCCACGGTGCGCTACCTGGCGAATCAGCTGGATCAGATGACGATGACGGTGTACGGCGGCTAGCTGGTGAGCGGGCGTTAGGCTCAGGGCGCCGTTAGGCTCCTGGCGTGCGAGGCGCACTTGGTCGCGCGTCGCAAGCTCCGCGGGGCAGACCAGGGCTGATGGCTCCGGAATTGGCGTCGACGGTTGGGAGCACGAGAAAGCTCCGGAGTACACTACTCTGTCCCCCCTCCTTCGGGAGCGGGTGCCCCCTGGGCGCGGGCAGGGTAGATTGCCGCGGCGACTTGCTCGCGCCAGTCATCTGGCAAGCTCCGATTCTATCGGGACGCCCGGAATTAACGAACTTGGGCGAACGCGTAAGCTCCGCCGGGCACACCAGAGCGTTTGTCGCCGGGTTTGGGTTTTCACCCTCATTCGGACTTGGCGTAATTCGGGCCTATAATTGATTGGTTCGATTAATTTTTATGGGCGGACCGGAATCCGAGCAGACCGCGGTCACACAATCTCCTGTCAATGACTACCAGTAAACGTGATTATTACGAGGTTCTCGCCGTTGAGCGCAATGCGACGCCTGAAGATCTAAAAAAGGCGTTCCGTAAGCAGGCGCTCAAATTCCACCCGGATCGCAACAAAGAGGCCGACGCCGGTACTCGATTCAAGCAAGTGAACGAGGCGTACCAGGTACTGAGCGATCCCCAGCGCAAGGCGCAGTACGATCAGTTCGGCCATGCTGGCATGAACGGCCAGGCTGGTCGCGGCTTTGACGGCTTCGAGGGATTCGGCGGGTTTGGCGATATTTTCGATTCGTTCTTTGGTGGTTCGACGAGGCAGGCGTCGAACGCCGGTGCCGATCTCGAGTTCAGAGTAAACGTCTCATTCCGTGATGCAGCCTTTGGCGTGCCACGCGAACTCGAACTGACCCGACTGGAGCGGTGCGAGCGGTGCGAAGGCCGAAAAGCTGAGCCGGGTACCGATGTAGTCGAATGTCCGACATGCCACGGTGAAGGCAGGGTAAGGCGTACACAACGGACGTTTTTCGGTCAGTTCCAGCAGGTGACGAGTTGCCCGACTTGCCAGAGTCAAGGGCAGACGGTGAAAGTAGCCTGTAAGAATTGTTCCGGCCGTGGTACCGAACGCAAGACCCGCCGTATCGAAGTGCAAATACCAGCCGGCGTCGAACACGGAACCAAGCTGATTGTTCGTGGCGAGGGCGAAACTGGCAGCCGTAGCGGTCGAAGCGGTGATCTTTACGTTCACGTAGGCGTGGACCGGGATGAAAAATTTACGCGCCGGGGCAATGACGTAACTATGGCAGCCGAAGTGAACATGACAATGGCGGCACTCGGCGGAGTGATCAGCGTTGAGACCCTTGATGGACCGCGAGACATTGAGATAAAACCAGGCACTCAGTCCGGTGCGATTTCACGAATAAAAGGTGCGGGAATACCCCACATGGGTGGCTCTGGAAGGCGCGGCGACCAACTTGTCGATCTGAAAGTTGTCACTCCGAACAAGCTGAGCGAGCACCAGATCGAGCTATTACAGGAACTTGCGGAATCGTTCGGCATTGAAAAAATCGGGGACGGAGATGGCAGCAGCCAGAGGCTCTTCGACCGGTTCAAAGATGCGTTCAGAGGCGAGGACGACAAGTCCTGAAGGCGACTGGACCGGTGGATAACGAAAGCCAGGCGCGTACAAGACACTGGTTGCAACTGAGTATCGAAGCTCCGCCAGAATACGTTGAACCACTGACTCACCTGTTCAACCTGCACGGCGAAGGCACTGCTTCGGTCGAACGGCCCGGTGGGTTCAACCCCGATGAAGGTGAAGGGCCCGACCCTGCTGCGTGGGTAACCATTCGCGGTTGGCTGCCCATCGATCCCACCACCGATAGTCGGAGAACGGCAATCGATGTCGGGGTGCGCCTGATCAGGCATTTTGTCGATCTCTCCGAGCTTGAGGAACGGGAAGTAACTGACGACGAATGGCGCAACCAGAGGTTCGAGCCCATCAGGGTCGGGACGAATCTAGTGATAGTTCCCCGGTCGGCCGAATTCACCGGTCGTGACAGCGACATTGTGGTTGGACTGGAGCCCGGCCTTGCGTTCGGGACCGGGCACCACCCTACTACCCTGATGTGCCTCGAAGAGATCGAGGACACTGTGAAGTCGGGGTGCCGTTTTCTGGATGTCGGGTGCGGGTCGGGGGTCCTGTCTATCGCTGCCCTCGCTCTTGGAGCCGAGCATGCGGTAGGTCTGGATATTGACAATGATGCTGTCGTTTCGTCAAAGGCGAATCTTGAAGTTGCCGGGTTCTCGGAGCGCTCGACCGTTTTGCAGGGGAGTGTCCCTCACAAGGGGATTCCGGACGGTGATTTCGACGTGGTGGCGGCGAACATTGCCGCGAACGTACTTATCAAACTGGCCGGGGCACTGCTTGCAGCGGTGTCCGAGGGCGGAGTGATCATCACATCGGGGGTTCTCGACACCCGGCTTGGTGACGTTGTATCAACTTTTGAATCGGCGGGTGGAGTGGTCCAGGCAAGCAGGCAGATTGAGGATTGGACTGCGACTCGATTTGTACGGGCGAAGTGACCGATTTCGGGTCCGGTCCGGCGGGGTACGCAGGAAGCAGGCAGCCTGCTCGGTGACATTCGCTCTCACCCCAGCCCTCTCCCCGTGGAGAGGGAGCGAATCGAGCGAACATCCCTGAGTTCCTGCTCCGGGGATGGGGAGTTTTTGAGATATTCTCTATGCAATGCACCGATTCTACGTTCCCAACATTGCTTTCCCGGCGATAGACCCGACAGGGCCCGACAGCGCGAAACGTTCGCTCACGCTCGATGGCCAGCTGGCCCGACAGCTAAAGACGGTGTTGCGGGTCGGCATCGGGGACCGAATAGGCCTGTTCGATGGATCGGGTTTGGAATGGGAAGTGCAGATCGATCAGGTGGACAGGACAGAAGTCGCCGTTAGATTGATCTCGACTGTCGAGTCCGTGCCCGAGCCATTCGCTAGAGTCACTATGCTGCTGGGGCTGGCGCGACCGGAGCGGATCGAGCTGGCCATCCAGAAATGCACTGAGTTGGGCGCCGTCAGGTTCATACCGGTACTCAGCGAGCGCGTTCAGGGTGGGGTTACCGGTGCGCCATCGGCCAGCAGGCTCGACCGCTGGCGGAGGATCGCCATTGAGGCTGCGGAACAGTGCGGACGGGCCGTCGTCCCGCCGGTTGACGAACCGTTACCAGTCATGGACGCGGTGAATAGTCAGTTGGCCGCCCGGCAGCTATTTTGCATGTGGGAGGAACGGACAGGTGACTCATCACCCCTGGGCGAAGCGTTGAAGAGCATCGAAACTCAGGCTCTGGAAAAAAACGCTGGCCAGCGTGAAACAGGGACCGGGGGGTGTGAAATGGCCGTGTTGATCGGGCCTCCGGGGGGGGTCAGTCATGCCGAAGCCAGTGCGATACAGGAGGCCGGGGCGAGCCTGGTGACGCTCGGTCCGCGGGTATTGCGCAGCGAAACGGCTGCAATCGTCGTGATGTCGGCAATCCTGTACGAAATGGGCGATCTTGGCGGTTGAGGGCAGAACGGCCATGCATTTTCGATCATTCCATCGTGTCACTCCACCACCTGAAAGTTACTTTTGCCTGAAGTAAATTTTCCTGCGGAGTTCGCGCCTGCGATCTGGAGCGCCCCACACTCCAGGTGCAAACCGAACGGTCAACGGACTTCCGGCTGAAGCGTGCGCACCATGAGATCGCGGATAGCGTCGGTAGGTGAGACACCTTCGAACAGCACTGTGTATGTCGCCGTGGCGATCGGCATTTCGATCCCAAGCTCCCTGGCGAGTCGGACGGTCGCCCTGGTAGTGGGAACACCCTCGGCGGTCTGTCCCAGGTCGGCAAGGACGGACTCAAGGTCTTTACCAGACGATATTCCCACCCCCAGCCGGTAGTTCCGGCTCAGGGTCGAGTAACAGGTGGCCACGAGGTCGCCCATCCCGCTGAGTCCGGCGAAGGTATCGGGACTTGCACCCATCGCAACTCCGAGTCGCGTGATCTCATGCAACCCTCGGGTGACGAAAGCCGCCTTGGCGTTATCGCCGAGACCAGCCCCATCGATAAATCCGGCACCGATAGCGATGACGTTCTTGAGTGCCCCGCCAAGTTCGACGCCCGTTACGTCTTCGCTTCGATAGACGCGAAACATGTCGGAACTGAGCAGGGTCTGGACCGATTCACCAACGGAATCGGTCGGAAACGCTACCGTCGCTGTAGCGACTTTGCCGTGGGCAATTTCTGGCGCGAGGTTCGGTCCGGAGAGCACTCCGATTCGCTCGATATCAAATCTGGGAAGTTCCTCTGAAATGACCTGGGACATCCTCTTACCGGTGCTAATTTCGATGCCTTTGGTAGCGCACACAACACTCGAACCGGTCGGCAGTGCATCCGCAATTGACCTGATATTTTCCCGAATAGTGATCGACGGCACTACTACGATTACAAGTTCGGAATCCGCAAACGATTCGTCAAGGGACGCAGTCACGCTCATCGAGTCTGGGAACTCGATTCCGGGTACCGAGCGGTCGTTGATGCGAGCGCCCGCCAGCTCTTTCGCCCGCGACTCTGTGCGGGACCATAAAACAGTTTTATGGCCGGCGCGCGCAAGGAGGATTCCGAGAGTGGTCCCCCAGGCGCCGGTGCCGACTATTCCAATGTGTGTCACAGAGGCAGTTTAGGGGGTTCGGTGGGCTCTGCGCGGGTTTGGTTTGTTTTCCAGCCGCGATTCATCGCCTTTTGCCAGGCGGTCGATGTTGGGTTGGTGACGCCACAGTATCAACACGGCTACGGGAATTGCGAACAGCAAGTACCAGCGATCATGTTGTGTACCGAGTACAGAAACTTCGAACAGGCTGAGAACGGCCAGCAGGCCCAGACTCATGCCGCCGCCTATGATCGATCCGACCGAAACGTACCGCGTGAGCGCGGCGATCGCCACGCCAAGGAGCGCGATCGCCCCGGCAACCGGGGAAATAATAAATAGCGTTCCCAGACCGGTAGCAACACCCTTTCCGCCTTTGAATTTAATATAGACCGGGAACATGTGGCCGAGTACAGCAAAAGTCCCGGCTGCTGCAAGCAACCATGCCTCGTCCGAGACCAGGAGGGCGATCACCGCAACGATGATGCCTTTCCCGACATCCATGGCGAGGACGACCCCGCCCGCCCTCGAGCCGAGTGTGCGAGCCACGTTTGTCGCCCCGGAACCACCGCTGCCGTAGCTGCGAATATCAACGCCGCGCCACAGTCGTCCAACGATGACGCCCGAAGGGATGGCACCTATGAAATAGGCGGGCACAAGCACGATAGCGGCTACTGCAGGATCACTCATCTTCCCGGCTTACGAATGACATTTTCAATGGCGAACCGATAAATCCAAAATTCTCTCGCAGGCGGTTCTCCAGATACCTGCGGTAGCTGAAGTGTATTAGTTCCGGGTTTCGAGCGGTAAATTCAAATGTAGGAGGAGAGGTCCGACTCTGAACACTGCGGAAGATTCTTGGCCGTCTGCTTCCGAACCCCGGCATGGGATTATCACCCATTGCATCAAATATTGCACGGCTAACCTCGGCACGGGGTATTTGTTTCGTAAATTCCCCGTACACGTTGATTATCGTCGGGAGCAATTTGTTGACTCCCCTGCCGGTGAGTGCAGATGTGAATACGACGGGAACGTCGGGAATGAATTTGAAGCGGTTCTTAACCTCCTCTTCGGCTTCGGCGCGGTCGAGTTTCAGGTCGTAGGCAAGGTCCCATTTATTAACAACTACAACGGCGGCACGAGAAGCGTCGTCGATGTAGCCGCCGATATGGGTATCTTGCGCGGTAACAAACTCAGTTGCATCGAGTACCAGTATCGAGACGTAGCTGCGTTCGATAGCACCTATTGTTCTGATCGCGCTGTATTTTTCGATTCCCGCCTCGGCTTTTCCGCGGCGACGAAGGCCGGCGGTATCGAGGAACGTGATTCGGGTGCCTTCGAAGTCAAACTGGGAGTCGAGTGTGTCGCGGGTCGTTCCGGGTACAGGACTGACGATCGCACGGTCTTCCCCGGTCAGGGCGTTGAAGAGCGCCGATTTCCCGGCGTTTGGTCGTCCGGCGATCGCTACCCTGATCGAATGGGGACCCATGGACTCATGCTCGAACGGCGGCATCGCAGCAAACATCGCCTCCATGAGATCACCAACGCCGGAGTCGTGGTAAGCGCTGATCGGGTGTGGTTCGCCAAGGCCGAGCGAGTAGAAGTCGTAGATGAGGTCCTCGCGGGCGAGTGAATCTGTCTTGTTCGCCGCAACTACAACGGGTCGGCACGCCCGCCTCACCATGTCGGCCGCATCCTCATCGGCATCGGTGACGCCTTCGTTTACATCCACGGTAAAAATGATGCCATCGGCCTGGTTGAGTGCGATCTCGACCTGCTTTTTTATGTCGTCCCACAAGAGAGCGTTGTGCGGGCGGTCTTCGACTCCGGCCGTATCGACAAGGAGATAGCGATGGCGGCCCCACTCTGCGTCGATCGACACGCGGTCGCGAGTCGTACCCGGTATATCGCTTACGATCGCGATGCGGCGGCCTGCCAGTCGGTTAAACAGGGTCGACTTGCCGACGTTCGGTCGGCCAATTATTGCAATTACGGGAAGGGCCATCAGGTTTCGGGGATCAGAGCGTAAATCGTGACTCAAGGGCGTGAATCAGGACGCCCCTATCGTTGCTATACATCTTCGCACGGTAGCCGACTGATTCCCGGCATCCGGGAGAAATTCGAGGTTACTGGATCAGTTTTTCCATCAGGGCAGCCTGTGCCCACAGGCGATTTTCTGCCTGATCGAAGACGACGGACCGCGGATCGTGAAGAAGACCGTCGGAAATCTCTTCGCCGGGGTGGGCGGGTAGGTCGTGCATGAATTTCACGTTCGGCGAAGCGATGTCGAGCATGGCCGGATTCACCTGGTAGCCGTCGAATGCGGCGAGTCGCCTGGCCGCCTCGTCTTCCTGTCCCATGCCAGTCCAGACGTCGGTGTACACGATATCGACACCAGATACGGCATCCTGCGGGTAGGTGGTCTGCTTTACCGACCCACCCGAGGAAGAACCGTAAGCATTGGCGCCTTCGAGTACCTTCGCTGATAGTTCGTATCCACCAGGGGATGCAAGAGTGAGGCGACCACCGAGCCCGGCGACTGCGTAGGCCAGGCTTGCGGCAGTGTTATTGCCGTCGCCTACAAACGCAACGCTTGCGCCTTCGACGCTCCCCAGTTGCTCGGTGACCGTCTGCACGTCAGCAAGGGCCTGGCAGGGGTGTTCGCCATCGGTAAGGGCGTTAATGACCGGAATTGTGGCTGCGCTGGCAAATTCTTCGATAGTCGACTGGGCGAACGTACGGACAACTGCGATATCGGCCATACGAGATATGACCTCCGCGACGTCTTGAACCGGCTCACGTTTACCCAGACCAACTTCTTCGGGGCCAAAATAGAGCGGCATGCCGCCGAGTTTGCCGGTGCCGATCCAGAAGGAGAGCTTGGTGCGGAGCGAGGGTTTTTCGAATAACAGCACGACCGACGCACCGGCCAGAGCGTTGCTTATTGTGCCCGATTTCAAATCGATGGAGCGATCAATGAGTGGCTGGATTTCGCCCGGCGCGATATCGCTGAATTTTAGAAAATGTTGAACCATTGGAGTGACCTCGACGCGTATTAGGAAATTAGTTGGGCGTGCGCTGTTTCGGGGTGCTTATGCACCCCTGGTTCGGTAGCGTCGGATGCAGATCGAGTCGGTGTGCAGCGGTTGAGTCATCACGGGGATCAATGGTCGCTGTCGAATTTATTCGTAATAGTCGGTTTTTTCGGTCGACAGGCGATCAATTCTAACTCGCAGAAGCCCGAGACACTATGTCCGGTTGCAAACATACCCGTTCCGTTGCGATTCGTTGATCCCTTTGGAAAGAATGGCTGGATACGTTTTTGGGAGAATCGAGAACCTCCGCGAGTTGGATATCGCCTGGCGCGTTCGGCAGGATGTTACGGACAGGAGGCCAGTTACGCGGGGGTGAACATCAGGAGGGTGTGTCCGCGTTCGTGGTGTTTGAATACGGGTTTCAACTGCATGCCGATCTGGAGATTCTCCGGTTCGGGGTCGATACCGACAATGTTCGTTGGCACGATCACGTCTTCTTCCAGTTTCACGAGGGCCGTTATATATGGCACATCTCCTGCGAAACCGGGGTGCGGCGCGATATGTGCGATCGCGAATGTGAACAGCTCGGCGTTGCCCGTGGCCTGGACCCACTCGATCTCGCGGTTGCCATCGGCATCTTCGATCGCAAGTGCTCTCGGGTAAAACTGGAACTTCCCGGTGGCCACCGACCGCTGGAGCCAGATTTCTTCGTTTTTCAGGCCTTCCCAGTAACGGTCCGACTCGGGCTGTGGAACAGGTTGGGGTTTTGGTGTGTTGCCGGTCATATCGTTACTCCGCCCCCAATACTACTGTCCCGGTGGACGATAACAGGCCACCGGTGCCGTGGGCCAGCGCGAGGTCGCACTTATCCAGTTGGCGGTCTCCGGCCTGCCCGCGCAGCTGGCGTGCGGCTTCGACCACTGTGAAGATTCCGTACATGCCGGGGTGCGTGTAGGACAGCCCACCGCCGTTCGTGTTGAGGGGAAAATCTCCGCCCGGGGCGGTACGCTGCGACGCGACGAAGTCCGGACCTTCTCCGGGACCGCAAAAACCTAGGTTTTCGAGGGTGACCAGTACGGTGTAAGTGAACGAATCGTAGATCATCGCAAGGTCGAGGTCCGAGTGCGATACGCCGGCCATTTCGATCGCCTGGGGTCCCGTGTTTCGACCAAACGCACGTGTGAGATCGGGCATTTGGGAAATCATCGAGTGATCGTGGCCCTCGCCCGCCCCGAGTATCGTCACACTGCCGTTTTTTGCGTCGCGTGCACGTTCGGGCGTGGTGATCACGATCGCGGCACCGGCGTCTGTCACCAGGCAACAGTCGAGCAGGTGGAACGGCCAGGCCACCCACCGCGAGTCGTGATAGTCGTCGAAGCTTGTGGTCTTGTCGTAGAAGTAGGCCATCGGATTTAGATTGGCCCATTTGCGGGTCGATACGGCGATTTCGGCCATCGCCTGCCGGGTGCGGTCCTCGCCGTACTCGTGCATATAGCGGCGTGCAGCCATTGCGTACGAGATGGGAGGACCGATGATGCCGTAGGGGGTTTCGTACTGCGAAGCGGGAGCGCCAGGGTTCCGGGGGATGGGTGCGCGGTCGGACCGGCCCGACTGGCCGTGCGTAATTAGCGCAACTTCACAGTACCCGGCGGCGATCGCGGCAAGTGCATGGGCGACGTGGATCACAAACGACGCGCCGCCGACCGATGTGCTGTCGGTGTAGCGGGGGTGGATGCCCAGATACTCAGCGACATCGAGTGTCGACCAGCCGGCGGTGAAGAGTGCATCGACATCTGAGAGCTGTAATCCGGCGTCGTCCAGTGCATTTACCGCGGCCTCGGAGTGATGGGCGAGTGGAGATTTTTCTGGAACCTTGCCGAGTTTGTTTGACTCGCCCACGCCGACGATGTGGGCTTTCCCGGAAAGGTTTTTCAGTTTCTGGATGTTTGGCATTGTTGGGATTCCGCCGGTCTAGAGCATGTGGATCGGCTACCGGTTGAACGATAAGCGAGGGCTATTGCATGGGTGAGTATGGAGTTGGGACGAGGGTCTGGTTGCGAACGTTCTTGACGATGAGGCCATCGCGGTGTGAATCCTCGACCACTTTCGCCCATTCGGGGTCGTTTCGGAAGCTCTCCCATGCTTCCATGCGCTGATTCGCGTCCTCGAAAGCGACCATGTAGGTCAGTTCATGATTGCTTTCGCCGACATCGGTGGTCCAGTAGCCGATGTTTTTTATGCCGTGTTTTTCAAACAGTTTCATCGTGTGATTGGCGAACCGTGCGTTGATATTCGGTAATCGACCGGGGAGGCATTCGTAGACTCGGAGTTCGTACAGCATCGGGGTTGTTTCCTCTCGGGGATCGAATAATCGGCATGATCAAAAAAAATCCGCTCTGCGAGATTTTGAATAGTAAGAGCCGACTCGTCAACCGATTACGCGGTTGGCAGCCGCGATCATCCGCTGGAGTCCGGGGTCGTCCTGATCGTGGACCAGTGTGTTTCCATCGAATGCTGAAAGGGCGACTCGGTTGCGGCTCAGAACTTCAACGTCGGTGCCCGGCATTAGTTTGAGACGGTCAATCCTCAACCGGAGTCCGGAGAAGAGTTCGAACCCGCCGATATTATTGGCTTCGAGTTTCATACGTAGCTCGGACGGCGCGGGCGCGCAACCTTCTGCGCCCAGGATTTCAGAGTATCGAAGCGGTGGAAAATTCACGTTGTAGAGGCCGTCCCGCGGGGTGTCCGAGCCGACCAGTTCGCGGGTGGTCGCAGTGATTATTCCGCCCACAAGTTGATCGTCCACGTCGTCCAGCGCGTCGATCGAGAACGCGCACGCCTTAACCCCGATTGCCGCGGCAATTATCACGGCTCCAAACGTACCGGAAATGAACACGTTGCGACTCGTGTTGTGGCCGGGGTTAATTCCTGCGACTACGGCGTCGACATCGTTGTTCAGGACGTGGTTCACCCCAAATGCAACGGAATCACCCGGTGTGCCGTCAACAGCAAAGCACGGCACGCCTTTAATCTGGCTCTCGTGCTCGCGAATTGTTACGGATTGCCGGAACGAAAGCCCGGCACCGACGCCCGACTGGTTATCGGCGGGAGCGACAACCGTTACTTCGCCGATGTCTTTCACGGCGCGGGCCAGTGCCCAGATACCGGGGTTATCGACGCCGTCGTCGTTGGTCACAAGAATATTCATGCGCTAAAGCGTAGCGATAGCCCACGCGATTAGCGTGGTTTGAGACCGTGATCCGACCTGCAAGATCAGGGATTCAACAGCTGGCCGAGCAGCACGTTATCGATGAGCCTGGTGTTGCCGATATTTACGGCGACCAGTGCGCGGACTGGTTCTGTAGCAACTTCGACTTCCTTGAAGGTATCGGCGTCGGCAATCGAAGCGTAATCGGTGACGGCGAGCGGTTCGCGGGCAAGCACACTGGCCATGGACTCCCGGAGCACAAAGCCATTGCGTTCGCCAGCGCCCCATGACTTTTGTGCGGCCAGGAGCGACCTGTGAAGCACCCTTGCTGCTTCGCGCTCGCCCGGCGAGAGCCGCACGTTGCGGCTACTGATCGCGAGGCCGTCGGGTTCGCGAACGGTCGGGATCGGAATGATATCGATGCCAAGCTTCAATGAAGTGTTCAGGTACTGGACGATTCGGAGCTGCTGTGCGTCTTTCTCGCCAAAGGTTGTCATGTTGGGTTCGATGATCGAAAAGAGACGTGTGACAACTGTCGCGACTCCGTTGAAATGACCTGGTCGATGGATACCTTCGAGGACGTTGGCTACGGGGCCGGGATCGACTTGTGGAATTCCAGTTCCGCCTGACTCACCTGACGTGTAGATCTCGTCGACCGACGGGGCGAAGACGATATCAAAGCCATGCGATTCGAATTCGGCCAGATCTGAAGCTTCATCGGCAGGATAAGTTGAAAGATCGTCGTCGGACGCGAACTGGGTCGGATTCAGGAAAAGCGAGCCGACCGCAACGTCGCAGAGTGGTCGTACCGTGTCCATGTGAGCGGTGTGACCGGCATGAATTCCGCCGAGGGTTGCCACCAGTGCGACTGAGCCCGATATTCCGCATCGAATCTTCCGCATTTCAGCGGCTGTTCTGATTACCTGCACCGGTTAGTCGCTCGCGGCCGCTGGATCGTTAACAGTCTCAGGGGGCGGGGCGGGAGTTGGCGTGCTGACACGAGTTTCATCGGAGAAGAACGACTGTGCATCGGTCGGGAACGTGCCTGCGCGTACATCGTCGCTGTATCGGATAAGTGCGTCCTTGATGATCGGAGCGAGTTCGGTGTACTTGCCAGAGTGGCGTGGCCTGAAATCGGGGTCGAGGCCCAGCATGTCGTGGAAAACCTGCACCTGGCCGTCGCAGTGGACACCAGCACCGATTCCAATGGTCGGTATCACAAGGGCTTCGGTGATTCTCTTCGCCAGTTCGACTGGAATTAGTTCAAGTACCACTGCGAACGCACCGGCGTCTTGCAGGGCGAGAGCGTCTTCGAGCACCTGGTTGGCCGTATCCTCGGTCTTACCCTGCACCCGGTAGCCACCGAGCTGATTGACGTGCTGAGGTGTCAGGCCGATATGGCCCATGACCGCGACGCCTGCGTCTACTAGCCGACTGACGATTGGTGCGACCGACTTACCGCCTTCCAGTTTGACCGCCTGTGCACCACCCTCCTGGATGAGGCGGGCAGCATTTCTCAGAGCCGTTTCGGCGTCGATCTGGTAGCTGAGGAAAGGCATATCAGCGACGATGAGCGGGTTACTGGTGCCCCGTACGACGGCTGCACACGCGCTGACGATGTCGTCGACGGTCACAGGGATCGTGGAGTCGTAACCAAGAACGACATGGCCCATGCTATCGCCGACGAGGATCATCGGAATCCCCGATGAATCGACGATGCGGGCTGCCGTGTAGTCGTATGCCGTCACCATTGGGATCGGCTC
>CAJWWK010000050.1 GCA_913048295.1 uncultured Dehalococcoidia bacterium | reverse complement strand
TTCTGGCGTTTCCGCCGTGGTGACGATGATGGCCCTGATGCGCTGGCTGTGGAAGTGGGACGATTTTATTCGTCCGGAGCACTTCGACGCCCTCGCACGCCTGCTGATCGTTGTGGCAACGGGCTGGCTCGGATTCACGTTCCTTGAGCTGATATTCGCCCTGTACGGTCAGGATGCACCCGAGATCGCACTTCGGGAGATGCAGATGTTCACGTGGCCCTGGAACATGCTCTTCATCATCTTCTTCCTGACAGCGTATTTGATTCCGGTGCCGATGTGGCTGTTCAAGCGGGTTCGGACCAACATCGCGTTGATGTTCTGGACTTCGATTCTTGTGAACATCGGCATGTGGCTGGAGCGTTTCCTGATTATCGTGCCGGGGCTGGCCCGCAGGACCCCGTTCGTATACACGTGGGACTCATACCGCCCGAGTGCCGTTGAGTGGACGATATTCATCTGGTCGTTCGCCTGGGTTACGTTCCTGATGCTGCTGTTCTCGAAATTCTTCCCGCTCGTTCCGCTGTTCGAGCAGAAGGAAAGCCAGGTATTTACGGATGATGTGATGATTGGCCGGGCCAAGGTGCCTGCCGTTCTTAGGGAAGCTGACTAGAGGATTTTCTGATGAGTACGCGAAGCATGCTTGGCCTGTTCCAACAACCCGAACCCGCCGCCGACGCGATGGACGGTTTGAAGGAAGCTGGCTTTGAACTCGGATCATTCGACGTGTTGACCGGCGTCCCCTACCCGGAGGGCGCTTTCGGCGAGTATGTGCCACAGCACCGCCTGTTCCGCTTCCCGGCGTTCGGGGCGATCATCGGCTTCACGCTGGCGGTCTTCCTGACATCCGTAACGCAGTTGGCCTACCCCGTGGTGACCGGCGGTAAGCCGATCCTGTCGCTGTTCGCCATGCTGATCATCATGTATGAAATGACGATGCTCTCGGCAGTCATCGCATCAGTGTTCGGCATCATTTTCGAGTCCCGGCTGCCAAATATGAAACCGGGAATCTACGACCCGCGAATTACCGAGGGCTGGATCGGGGTCGTCATTACATTCGACGATGATTCCCGGGTAGCCGACGCCGAGGGTGTGTTCAACCGAGCCGGAGCGGTGGAGATCAAGCACGCTTCATGATTGCGTTTCCAGCATATTTCAAGTCAGTATTCAGGCGCCGGTCTGCTCTTATGGTCGGCCTGCTGTCGATCGCGGCCGTCTCTGCCTCGGCATGTGCCGTCCAGGAGTCGAACACCTACCCGGTCGAGACGTTCTCGGAGATGCACTACTCGCAGTCGTTCAAATCGCAGGAGCCGCCGCGCCTGGCCCCCCCGGCCGATTCAGTTGTGTTCTCATCAGCAGGCGATCCCGACCAGGTGCTTGTCGTTCCGGACAAGCAGGAGCGGGCCTACGACCCTGTGGTTGCAGGTAACCTGTTCCGAGTCAACTGTTCGGTGTGTCACGGCATCGGTGGACATGGTGACGGCAAGATCGTGCGACACCTTACTTCGACAGCCAGCTACTGGGCGACAACGAACGACGGCACTCCCTATATAGCGCCGCCCGACCTGGTCGAATCTGCAGCCACCCGTCTGACCGATCGCGACACAATGGTCGCATTCGTTACATCAGGTGCACGCGTTATGCCGCCGTTCGGCAAACTTCTCTCGGAAGAAGACATCAGGGACATCGTGAACTACATCTTTGACGCTGACGCCGGCCTCAGCGGCCGGTAATTCGTTGCTGAACTTGCGGCGCACAACCGTACAGGGTTATGGCACGGGGAAAGTAAGGCTCAATGGCATCCCGGTTTCCGTTCATCGTGATCGGACCGCGTGCGCTTTCAGTTAGACCCGCCGCGGTGTTGCTTGCATCGACCATGATTGCGATATTTGCAGTCGCAACCGGTTGCATCCGGGAAGACGATCTAACTCTCGAACAACGTGCGCACCAGCTTTACAGCCAACTGATGTGCCCGGTTTGCGACGCCCAGACAATCGACGGCTCGAATGCACCGATAGCTCAAAGCATGCGTTTAAAAGTTCGAGAACTGCTTGATGACGGTAAAACGAATTCGGAGATCAAGGAATATTTCGTACTTCGCAGTCCCGAGGGTGAGGCAATCCTCGCCGCACCCGAGGGTGGCGGGTTCAACTTACTTGCATGGATTGTTCCCTTTTTCATTACGTTTGGTGGGATTGGCATCGCGCTTTTGACCATTAGGAACCTGAGGCGGTCGAATGCCAGATCTGCAGAATTTGCCGCGGCTGGCTCCGGATCGGCAACAGATCAAAACGACCTTGCTAAATACCTGGCGCAGGTCGATCGCGACCTCGGCATCTCGCCAATACCCGCCGCCGGAAAGGCCGGACCCGGAACACCGAGCCCCGACGAAAAGGCTGACTCCTGATGGCCGATCTCGGAGTAATGGCACTTCTGCTCGGAATGGCGCTCAGCACCTACTCGGTGGTCGGATCGGTGGTCGGTGTAAAAACCGGCATGCCAGCACTGGTCGTGAGCGCACGCAGAGCGCTGTACATGACCATGGTCACGGCGTTCGTTGCATCGGGAGCGTTGATCGCTGCATTTGTGCAGAACGAGTTCACCATAAAGTACGTTGCCGAACACTCGAATTCCGTCATGGACCGCGCATTCGTCTGGGTGGCATTCTATTCGGGCAACGAAGGTTCGTTGCTCTACATCGTGCTCGCACTGAGCATCATGTCGGCCCTTGCCATCTGGTTTGCGCCAAGGCGCATGGAGCGCAGCATGCCGTGGACCATCGCGGTTCTGGCGGTGGTGCAGCTGTTCTACTTCTTCGTTCTGATCTTCTTTGCGAGTCCGTTCGAACTCCTCGATGTCATCCCGGAAGAAGGCCGTGGCATCAATCCCTTGCTCACTCACCCCGGAATGTTCAGCCACCCCCCGATGCTAATGGGCGGTCTTATTGCCATAACCATTCCCTTCGCCTTTGCATCGGGTGCGCTGATCTCGGGCAACTATGGTGACGACTGGGTCGACGTAGCCAGGGTTTCGGCGATTCTTGCCTGGGGCGTTCTCGGTGCGGGAATGCTTATCGGGGCCTGGTGGGCCTATACGATTCTCGGCTGGGGCGGTTACTGGGGGTGGGACCCGATAGAAAACGTCGCACTCATGCCCTGGCTGGTGCTAACCGCATTTATCCACTCGATCATGGTTCAGAAACGCCGCGGGATGTTCCGTATGTGGAACGTGGCGCTATTGAACATTGCATTTGTCCTCGCACAGCTGGGAATGTTCATCAACCGCGGCGGGCCGGTTGTGAGCGTTCATTCGTTCGCCTCTTCAGCACTCGGCATAATTTTTCTCTCGTTCATGCTGTTGAGCCTGCTTTTTGCATTCGGCCTTTTCCTTTGGCGGATGCCCCAGCTCAAATCGGACCGTGCGATGGAATCGTTCATGTCGCGCGAAGCCGCGTTCCTGGTGAACAATTTTCTGTTCCTCGCGGTAATGGGGGTGACCCTGTGGGGTGTCGTTTTCCCGTTGTTTTCCGATCTTGCACGGGACGTTTCAGTGAGCGTATCCGCCCCTTACTTCGATCGTGCGAACGGGCCGATCTTGCTTGGAATAGTGTTGATGATGGGGGTCGGACCGTTGCTGCCGTGGCGCAAGTCTTCCGCGCGGTCGCTCAGGCGTTGGTTTGCCTGGCCCCTTGTAATTGCCGTGATCGTAGTCGTCGTACTGGTTGCACTCGGGGTGAAACGGCCGATTGCCATACTGTCGTTTGGAGTCGTCGCGTTCGTGGCGGCTTCGATCATGGAGGAATGGTGGCGAGGAACAGTCGCCCGGCACCGGAGCGGAGACAAGTGGGCACGTGCCTGGTGGCGGCTTGTGAATGGCAACCGGCCCCGACACGGAGGTTACATCGTTCACCTTTCGATCCTGATGCTCGGCCTCGGGATTATCGGCACAAACTTTTACCAGCAGCGCACCGATGGAGCACTCGCACTGGGTGAAAGCCTCGTTATAGATAACTATCGCATCGAGTACGTCGATTCCGATAGTTCGAGTCGGCCCGACCGGATCGCACAGTGGGCCGAAATGTCGATATACCGCATCGACCCGGCCGACTACGCGACCGAGATCTCTTTAGCCAGGGCGCAGGGGTCCGACAGCTTTAGGTTGAAAGACAGCACGAGGAGACCGAACGACCGGTTGATCGACCAGATCCAGCCGTGGCACGGTTTTTATCCCGATTTCAACATGGCCTCGGTACGTTCTGGCATCAGATCGACAATTGTCGAAGACCTTTATGTGATCCCCCGCGACTTTCTTTCTGATGGACGGATCTCGATTGCCGTGAGTATTAACCCGCTGGCCTGGTGGTTGTGGGCCTCAGGACCATTTTTCATACTCGGTACTATGGTGGCTCTGTGGCCCCAGCCTGCGGTGGAGCGTCGGCCGGTCAGAACCGAAAAACAAATAAGAGCGCTGGCGACCGGTGATCTCTGATGGCAATTGCCTTCGGCGCACTGCTCGCCTTCTTTGTTGTAGCCGTAATCGCGTACCCTTTTTTGGGATCGCGGCGATACAGGCTCGCGTCACAAAGGTTCGTAAACCGCGAAAAACTGCGAGTGGAACGGCTGCAGGTTTATCGCAAAATAAGTGATCTGGAAGTTGATCATGCCTCGGGCGATCTGACGGAATCGGATTTCCAATCGCAGCGCGATCAGTTGCGGGTTACGGCAGCAGAACTGCTCCGCGAGGAATCGGGGCCTGACGGCCCGGCAATGGACAGCGACGAACAATTGGAACAAGAGATATCCCGAATGCGAAAGCGATCTAGCCGCTCGTCGGAGACCGGGAACGAATCGAAATGAAACACTCCCGCTCACCGATCATTAACTACAAATTGTTGGCCTGGCCCTTCAGGCTGATTGCAATACTCTTGATCAGCACCGCCCTGGTGTGGCTTAGTCCTGGCGAACCGCCGGCGGCGAACGCCCAGTCGACCCCGTCCGAAATCAAAGGGATAGTGGTCAACGGCACCGAAGGCGGCGTCGTTCCGGCAGGCCTCGAAGTACTTTTACTTACAGTGGATGACGCGGCGGGCCAGATTATTGAGCAGGCCCCGACGACGGTCAACGCCGATGGAATCTTCAGCTTCGGAAACCTGATTTCGAGCCCGGGGATTACTTCCCGTGTAGTTGCCAACGCGGGCAAATTCACGCCATCTGTCGACCTCGCCAGCGTTGACGATTGGTCGAACGTTCGGTTGACAATCTACGACGAGACAAAGTCTCTTGAAGACATCACCCTCAGTTCATATGTAATGATGATCCCCACGATAGACGCGCGGTCGCGGCAGGCAGGCATTCTCACTGTCATCAACGTGAACAATACCGGCGACATGGTATGGATCCCCGATCTTGACGACGCTGGGCTGACCGGGCTCGACCTGTTGCGGTTCAACCTGCCCGACGGGTTCTCCGACCTTTCCGTTGAGTCCGAACTACCTGCCGGCAACATCCTTCAGATCAACACCGGCTTTGCGATGACAAACCCGATTCCGCCCGGCGAAGCTGCCATTCTGATGAGCTACATCATTCCGTACTCGGGAGATGGGTTCGAATTCACGCTCAAACTGCCGTACGGCCTGGATCAGCTAAGGATGTTGCTGCCCGATGGCGGAGGCACGATATCAGGCCAAGGACTCGGTGCGATCGAATCGGTCGTTGTTGCCGAAAACGTCTTTAATTCGGTCGAAGGGAACGACTACCCTGCCGGCGATGAAATAGTGGTTGCCTTTTCGGGTATGCCACAGCCAACGATCCTGCAATCGGCTTCCGATTTCTTCCGGGGCCGGACGTATGTGATCGTGATCATCTGGATTGTCGGCCTCGCGCTGCTGGGAATACTCGGTTATGCGATGTACTCCTCACGCAGGGAGGCCGTTGGTCGGGGCATTGAAATGCCCGATCTTGACGATCTTCGCGGTATGGACCCCGAGACCCGTCGCGCCAAAACGGCTCAATTACGGGAGATGATGGTTGGGGAACTTGCCGATCTCGATGATGAGTTTGAGGCCGGTGATTACGAGGAAGACGATTACCAGGAACACCGGCGTGAACTCATTCGGCTGTTGCGGGAATTCGATGAAATTACCAGTTCGTACGATCGCGTCGAGTCAGAACCTGAAGAAGCAGAATCCGACAAGTCAGAATCCGGGGTTTCAACAGAAGACGAAAACTCTGAAGAAACGGAAAAGTAAACCGTGGGCCAGAGACGCTCGGTTCTGATTGGAGTGGGAGTACCGGTCCTGCTGGTACTTTCATTGTTCGTGTGGGGTGTGGCCCAAAACGACGGAGTTGCTGGCAGACCGGGCGTGAACGACAACTTCGGTGAGGTGTCGATATCCACCGATCCGATGTCGGACTTCGAGTTGACTACCCTCTCGGGTGAGGTTGTTTCGATAGCGGATTACCGCGGCAAGGTCGTGATGGTCGATTTCTGGTCGTCCTGGTGCGTACCCTGCCGTGTCGAAGGTCCAATCCTGTCCGAGACATACTTGAAATGGCGAGATCGGGGCGTCGAGTTTGTCGGTATCGCAATCTGGGATTCGGAAGGTCCGGTGCTCGACTTCATCGAGTTGCATGGCATTGAGTACGTCAACGTAATCGATGCCTCGGGACTGACAGCGGTCGACTTTGGTGTGACGGGCATTCCCGAGAAATTCTTCATCAACACCGAAGGCGAGATCGTCAGGAAAGTGATCGGCCCGAACACCCGCGAGACGCTCGAAAGCATTCTCACCGACCTGACCGACGACGCGCTGGGAGTGACGCGTTAGTCGCCGGGCGTAGAACTTGGGCGACATATATGCAGCTCCGCGGGGCACTCCAGGGCCTGATGACTTCGGAATCAGCGCCGGCTGTTTGGAGCATGAGAGAGCTCCGGGGGGCACTGCGCTATCCCCCTCCTTCGGGAGGGGTTAGGGGAGGGTAGATTGCGACGCGCGACTTGCTCACGCCAGTCCCCTGACAAGTCGTCCGACGACGCCCGGAGCTAATAACGCCCACGACCGCGCCCCGCGCCCTAGTTCATTCGGATCCCGCCGTCGACGTTCAGGGCCTGGCCGGTGATCGACCTCGCCCTGTCGGATGCCAGGAAAGCCACGGCGTTTCCAACGTCTTCAGCGGTCTGCTCGCGCCCCAGTGGCACTATGTCCGACACTGACCTCTGAAACACCTGTCGCGGGGTCATGCCCGTGTACTGCTCGTCGGTCGAGCCGCGCCATTCGCCGATGCTCTGCCACAGGGGCGTCCATATCAGTCCGGGACACACGGCATTCACGTTTACTCCGTGCGGTGCCAGCTTGAAGGCCCAGGCCTGTGACACGTTTATTGCCGCGGCCTTTGAAGCCCCGTACGATGCAAATCCAGGCCGCCCGACCCGCCCGGCCACAGAGGCGATATTTACTATCTTTCCGTAACCGCGGTCGATCATGTATTTCTCGACCGATTGAATCCCGTTGACGATTCCGTACACGTTAACGTCAAACGTGGCCTGCCAGTCGTCGACGTTCGGTGTCCTGCGAGTCGTGAACCCGGGCGCACCGCCAATCCCGGCATTGTTCACCAGCACGTCGAGCTGGCCGTAGCCCTCGAGGGCGGCCTCCACCATCTCATCGGTCGACCACTGCTGGGTAACGTCGGTTTCGCAGTAGTTGGCCCTGGTCCCGCCGGCCCGAATTTCAGTGACTACCTCACGCGCTGACTCTTCGTCGACATCGGCGATAACCACGTTCGATCCACGGCGGGCCAGTTCGAGCGCGATGCCGCGGCCGATTCCCCTGCCTGCACCAGTGACTATTGCTGTTTTTCCGTCGAAATCCATTTCTTATCGCCTGCCATAACGCTCGGTAAGACGTCTTGTTCGCGGGGTTCCTAGCGCATAAAGAACCCGCCGTCGACGTTGAGCGCCTGCCCGGTAATATTCTTCGCATCGTCGGACACGAAAAATGCCACTGTGTCGGCGACGTCTTCTGGAGTCTGTTCCTTTTTCATGGGTATCCGTTCTTCGATCATCGCATCGAAGACCTGCCGGGCAGTCATCCCTTCGTAGGCCGGGTTATCGCGGGCGTACCGGTCGCCCACCTGCCGCCACATGGGGGTCCACAGCAGTCCGGGGCAGATCGCGTTGACCGTGATGTTAAAGCGGGCCAGTTCGAGCGCGGTCGCCTGTGTAAGGCTTATTACCGCTGCCTTCGATGCCGAGTAGTGGGGAATTACCGGACGACCTTCCCTGCCTGCTATTGAGGCCAGGTTCACGATTCGTCCAGATCTCCGTTCAGTCATTTGTTCTCGAAATACCGACGTTACATTGGACATCCCGATGACGTTGACCTGGTAGGTGCGCTTCCAGTCTTCCTCCGTCGAATAAGAGCGTTCTTGCCACCCGGCCGAACCGGCGATACCGGCGTTGTTTACCAGAATGTCGGCAGGGCCGAGTGTATCGGCCGTCGCGGTCGCAAGCGCTTCGCAGGCCTCGACGTCTGTTACATCGGTCAAAAACGCCGCCGACTGCCCCGATATTTCTTCGACCTCGGCCGCGGTAACTGACGCGGCTTCGTCGTTGATATCGGCAATCATGATGGCGGCACCACGATCGGCCAATTTCAACGCGATCGCCCGGCCAATGCCAGTTGCACCGCCTGTTACTACCGCCACTTTGCCTTTGAGGTTCAAATATTCAACTCACACGGCCGCACGTCAATCGAATGGTCCACGGGGCGGGATTATACTTATTTACCACTGGAATCAATGCGATTACGGGGGTTATGCGGGTGCAAAATCGGTGTGCTAAAGGTGACCTGTCTTGACTGTTTCGAGAAAGCAGGCACTTGAATACGGCTATGAACTGATCGGTCGTCCTCGTTCTCACCTGCGGGTTGAGCTAAACCAGGACAAGAGTGGTGTCAGCGTCACTCACAAGGGGCGCGTTATCACCAGGGTCTACCTGAATCGCAGTGGCATGAACGCGGCGGTAGCGATGTCGGAGGCGATGGCGATCAAGCTTCCGGCTCTCGGGGGAAGTAACAGCGGCCTGGTATCGACCGGGCTGCTCTACCGGGTACTGGCGATCTCTCAGCTGGATTTTCGGAATCCCACAGCGTATGAACTGGCAGGAACGCTCGTCGACGAGGCAATATCCATGCAGCGGGGCGGCGGTACAACGTCCGGGGTCTAACTCATACGGTTCGCAGTTATCTGCTGCCGATATCTTCGCCCGCAATCGCAGGGCAATTTTAGAATGCGAAAATGACGCTTTTATCCTTCTGGTTGGTCGGCTGTATTTCTGACGGTCCGCCAGGATCTCCGGTTAGGAACATCCATTGGCAAGCCCCCTGATTTCGACCGCAGTAGTCGGGCACGAGTTTGGCCCGTATGACGTCACCATTCCGGTGGAGCGCGCCCGCGCGTATGCGGCAGCTATCGGTGGCGATGAATCGCCCGACTACGGCAATCACCTTGCGCCGGTGATGGTGGTTGCGGCTGCACTTACTGAACTCATCAACGAACTCGGCCTGTTTAGCGGCGGCCTTCAAGCAGTGCATGCCGGGCAGGAAGTCAGTTGGGAGAGGAGAATCGAGATTGGGGAGAAGGTCGACGCGAGTGGCAGGCTGGTTTCAAACTCGGTCCGGCGCGGAAATCACTTCGCCACGATAGCCGTCTCATACACTGATGCAGGCCGCACCGAGGTCGGCACCTCTTCGACCACTATTATCGTAACTGGGGAGCAATCTCAATGAACCAGGGTAAATCCGAACGAGCAGTCGGCTATGCGCTCATAGGATTTGAGCGGCTGGTAACGCAAGACCGTGTGAACGCCTATGCCGACGCTTCTGGCGACCACAACCCCATTCATCTCGACGAGGCCTACGCCGCGGCGACCCAGTTCGGCACCCGGATTGCGCACGGCATGCTCAGTCTCGCACTGGTAACCGAAATGCTTGCGATTGAGTTTCCGAACACCTGGCACTCTGGCGGGAAACTAAAGGTTCGGTTCACTGCCCCCATCATTCCCGGTGAATCCGTCACAACATATGGCGAAATAACTGCTATTGACGAAATTCACGATGGAAAGCGCATATTACGGGTCGCAACCTGCATCGTGGGGTGCAAAAAGCCCGATGGTACGGACGCAGTATCCGGGCGAGCGACAGTGCCGTTGGAATAAAATGAACAACCGTACCGTACCTGATACGGGGCGTCGGTCGCGTGCCAGAAAGCCAATAAGCCAGTGGGCCAGTTCAGACAATGACGGGAATTACCGAAGGCATAACCCGAATAGCTCTCGATGCCATGGGCGGAGACCACGGTCCCGCGGTCACTGTCCCTGCCGCACTGAAAGCTATTGAAAAAGGCGAAATCGCAGTTGCCCTGGTCGGCGACCGAACTGCTATTCAAACAGAACTCGAAAAGTTTGATAGCCCGGCGAAAAAGCTTGTGCAGGTCGTTCCGGCCCAGGGCGTGGTCGAAGAGAGTGAAAGCCCCGCCCTTGCCTACCGCTTCAAACCCCGGGCATCAATATTTGTTTCAGCGGGTGTTGTGAAGGCGGGGAGGGCCGACGGGTTCGTCAGCATGGGGTCGACAGGCGCCTCGATCGCAGCGGCCACAGTGGTCTACGGCACGCTCGATGGCATCGACAGGGGTGCGCTGGGTGGCCCGGTAGTCGGCTACGCTCCAAACACGGTAATTATCGACCTCGGCACAAATGTAGACACCCGCCCGGGATTACTGGTCGATTTCGCAGCTCTAGGCAATATCATGTCGAAGCTGGTCTACAAAAATGAAAATCCCCGTGTCGCGCTCTTGAGCGTTGGTTCGGAAGAGGGCAAAGGCAACGCCCTGGTGAAGGAAACTACTGAATTACTGGCCTCGGCCGATCTGAATTTCATTGGCAACATCGAACCAAACGACCTGCCGACCGGCAAGGCGGAAGTAGTGCTTTGCGATGGTTTTGTCGGTAACGTTATCCTGAAATTGACCGAGGGCCTCGGCGATGCCGTGGTCGAACATGTGAAAGAAGTCCTCGGCGAGACAGAAGAGAGCGATAAACTCTCAAATGAGATTTTTGAGCGGATGAATATTCTCCGGGCGTTCGGCGGCGGCCCACTGCTCGGCGTGAACGGCCTGGCCATAGTCGGTCATGGCGCATCAGGGGAAAATGCGATCGCAAACGCCATCGGTACCGCAAAATATGTGATGGAGACCGGATTGATCGGCGCACAGCAGGCCGAACTCGACAGAATCAGAGCTGAAGTAATCGATTAGCTGCCCTGCAAAATACGCACGGCATTGTGAGGGACAGATATTGAGTGGTAATACACCACGAAGTGCGCTCGTAACCGGGGCCTCACGCGGAATCGGTCGAGCGACCGCAATGCGGCTGGCAGCGAACGGGCACCGCGTCGCGGTCAACTACAACACTCATGAAGACGAAGCCGAAGCAGTCGTCGAAGAGATTCGCGCAGCGGGCGGTACGGCCATCGCGGTCGGAGGCGACATATCCGACAAGGACAGTGCGACGGCGATGATCGACGAGGCGGTCGCGGCGCACGGTGCCATCGAGATCCTCATCAACAACGCGGGTGTCATCAAGGATGCCCTGCTGCTGCGGATGAAGGACGAACAGTTCGATTTCACGATGAAAGTGAACATGTACGGCACTTACTACTGCACCCACAAGGTTCTGCCGGGGATGGTTAGAGGTCGCTGGGGTCGAATCGTCAACATCTCATCCGTGGTAGGAATGCGCGGCAACATCGGGCAGTCGAACTACTCTGCCTCCAAGGCCGCTGTCTTCGGGTTTACACAATCGATCGCCAAAGAGGTTGCCACACGGGGAATAACGGTGAACGCCGTGTGTCCCGGCTACATTTACACCGCTACTTCCGCCGATATATCTGACAATCAACGCGATACGGTTATGACCTGGATCCCGCAGGGACGCTTCGGCGAACCGGATGAAGTGGCACCAATGATCGTGTTCCTGACAACCGACGAGGCGCAGTACATCACAGGCGATATCATCCGGGTCGATGGCGGAATGGCGATATAGCCAGCCGCTTTGCGAGGGCCCCGATCTCCGAGTCGTTTGGGTGCAAGCGGATGGCGCGACGAATTGAGCGGTTCGAGTATGACTGGAAAAAACCTGCCTGACCCGATAAAAAACCTGGAAGGCAAGATTGCGCTGGTGACCGGCGGGTCGCGTGGCATCGGTCGCGCCATCGCACTGGAGCTTGGAAGTCGTGGCGCGACCGTCGTCGTCAACTACCTGAAAAACCACGAAGTGGCCAAAGCGACGATTGAAGAACTAAAAGTGCTGGGGATCGAGTGCGTTCGTATCAAGGCGCATGTGGGCGACGAGGTTGCAATCGAAACCCTTGTTGGCAAGGTAGAAGATCAGTTCGGGCGCCTTGATATTCTCGTCAACAACGCGGCGTCCGGGGTAATGCGCACGGCGGCGGAACTGACGGCCAAACACTGGGACTGGACCATGGACATCAACGCACGGGGCCCATGGTTGCTGTCGATAGCCGCTGCCCGACTGATGCCAGAAGGCAGCCGGATCATAAATCTCTCGAGTCCGGGAGCAGGCCACGTGCTGCCCGCCTATTTCGCGGTCGGTGTTTCAAAGGCGGCAATCGAAGCTGTGACCCGTTACCTTGCAGTCGAATTGGGCGCAAAAGGGATATCGGTAAACACCGTTTCGGCCGGTTTTGTTATGACCGACGCTATCGACGCGTTTCCTGACGAACACGGGGTCAGGGACATCGCGAGGCGGCCGACGCCTGCCGGGCGGGTTATCACACCGGCCGATGTGTCAAACGTCGTTGCGATGCTGTGCGGGGACGATGCCGATATGATCCGCGGGCAGGTGATCGTCGTGGACGGAGGAGAGACGCTCCTGCACCGGTAGGGCCGCCTTAGAGGCGAGTCACATCTCTCCTGTGGACAAAGAAAAGACGCCCTGGCGGACTCTTAACGTGATTCTGCCCGATTCAAGTACGGTCCCCGATCCCAGGAACGCCTTTCGTACGAGTCCCAGGGAGAGGAACACCCCGTCTTCTGTCGTCAGCGGCGAAGTGCTGGTGATCGTCCCTGCAGGTTTCGATCCGCCCGGCACATGAAGGGCGGCTCCTGCTTCCAGCGGCTCGTCGCTTTCCAGTACTTTCAGGTTCCGCTTGACCTTGTCGTACGCATCAAGGCGTGCGATGACCTCCTGGCCGACATAGCACCCCTTGTCGAACTCGATCAGGTCGAGCAGGCCCGATTCGATCGGGTTGGCATGTTCGCCATACTCGCGGTCGGGGGCAGGAATACCGCGGCCGATACGGTACAGATCGAAGGTGGCGGGGCTCACTGTGACGATCCCGCTCGACTCGAATAATGCTTCAATGCTATCGCCCGCATCGCCAGCATCGTATTCGTGAACGATATCGATCCAATCGACCCCGCGCGATGGATCTGAAATAACCGTAATAGACGCACCAGCTGATTCGACAACTGCGAGCTGCCCCGGCCCCACATCGACGCCGAGGGCCGACTTCACCACGGTAGACGCCTTCGGGCCGATGAGGGAAAATCGGCTGTGGGACCCGGAAAGGTCGGCGAGTTCTGCGTCCTCGATAATCGTGTAGTAATCGATGGCCGAGATCGTTCTTTCCGAATCCTCGGAGTCAGAGATCAAGAGGAGTTGGTTTTCAGACACATGCGCAACAAGAAACACATCGACCACTCGACCCCGGTCTGTCGTCAGGACGGTGCGCTGTGCACGGCCTTCACCGATCGCCAGTAACTCATTAGTCGTGAGCCGGTGGAGGAGATCAAGTGCATCGGGACCCGAGTGCTTGACAATAGTTGCGCGATCCCACCGAACCAGCCCGCACCCGTTTTCGAGCGCGTCTAACTGCAGTGAATCTGCATGAATGAGTGAACTGGCTTGCAAATCAGTCCCCGCTCAGGAAAATAATCGAACCGAACCGGTTTCTGTTAGACCGAAAACGATGTGCCACAGCCGCATGTGCGTGCTGCATTAGGGTTTGCAAACTCGAAACCCTTGCCGTTCAGACCATCAGAGAAATCGAGCACCGTACCGGCCAGGAAAACAAACGCTTTCTTGGGAACGTAGACCTCGACGCCGTGGAACACGATGACCTTGTCGTCGGCCTCGGGCCCGTCGACGATCTCAAGCACGTAGGTCAGACCCGAACAACCGCCGCCCTTCACCGCGACTTTCAGACCGAACTTGTCCATGCCCTTGTCGACGGCAAACTGCTTGACCTTGCCGGCAGCCTTTTCAGTTATCTGGATTGTGTTAATAGGTACCGAACGTTCCGGCGACATTGTTGTCATCGAGTTCACCTACTGGATTATTACGGTTCTGAAGCGACAATTATTATTCTATTCTCGCGCGTTACTTACTTTTGTGCAAAAAGTGCGCGTAAACCCGAATTCCGGGGTGATTCACACTATTTCGACCCATATTGACTCTACAATTGAGTGGTCGTAGTCGTTTACATGAACTACCAAGCACGCACGCTTGCCCCATCTCCCTGGCGCAAAACCCGATCTCTCCCACTCGAATGCCGGAAAACAGCAGGAAACCCCGAATAGTCGTCGTCAATACAAGGGCGGCGAACGTGCACAGTGTCGAAAAGGCGCTGCGCAGGGTCGGTGCCGACCCGCTCGTAACCGGCGATCCTGCCGAACTGGCGTCGGCCGATGCAGTCGTGCTGCCCGGCGTGGGTACTAGCGATTCCGTGATGAGAGCGCTTAATACGATGGGTCTGGCGGAACCTGTAAAGGCGTTCGCCGCTTCGGGAAAACCGTTCCTTTGCATATGCGTCGGGCTACAGGTGTTGTTCGAAAGCTCGGAAGAGGGTGAACTGTCGGGGCTCGGTCTCGTGGAAGGAAATGTGCGGCTTATCCCAACCGGGATGAAAGACGAACTGGGTGCGAGCATGAAAGTGCCGCACATGGGATGGAACGAAGTGGCTTTCACCGGCAGCGAATCGCAACGTCACCCGGTATTCGCGGGAATTCCGCAGGGCTCTCACTTCTACTTCGTCCACTCCTACCGGTGCGTACCGGACAAGGAATCGGATGTAGCAGCGACGACGAATTACGGTGTAAACATTTGTGCTGCGGTGGCACGTGGCAATGTGGTCGGAACCCAGTTCCACCCCGAAAAAAGCGGTGATGTGGGCCTGAAGATATATGAGAATTTTCTCGAATTGGCAACAGCCTCGCTGACCGAGTCGGGCTACTAAAACCGGGCGGTACGCTCACGTCTGGAAAGTTGAATCAGAAAACGAATGGAAATTCTTCCAGTAATTGATTTGAGGGACGGTCGCTGCGTCAGGTTGACTCAGGGCGACTATGACCGCGAGACCGTCTTCGATGACGATCCGGCCGCAGTTGCCCGGCGGTGGGTCGCCGAGGGTGCGCGCCGGTTGCACGTAGTCGATCTCGATGGCGCCAGGGACGGCGTCCGCGGCAATGCGGCGGTCGTTGCGAAGATCGTCAAAGCAGTTGATATTCCGGTTCAACTCGGTGGTGGCATCAGAGATGCACCAGAGGCCGGCATGCTAGTCGATATGGGTGTAGACCGGGTGATATTCGGGACGGCGGCCATCGAAGCGCCGGACGAGGTCGAGAATGCCGTCCGATCAGTAGGAGCCGAGCACGTTATCGTGAGCATTGATGCAAAAGATGGCATGGTCCAGACTCAAGGCTGGCTTCAGCAATCGGATATGACTGCGAGCCAGCTTGGAAACGATATGGTCGGCCTCGGAGTTCGCCGATTTATCTATACGGACACGAGTCGTGACGGCACAATGACCCACCCGAACTTCGCCGCAGTCGCCGAGTTACAGGAAAACCTGCGATATCCTATTATCGTGGCTGGTGGCATCGCCTCCGTTGAAGATCTCGTCGAGCTGGCGAATCTGGGCGTGGAAGGTGCTATTTCAGGCATGGCCATTTACTCGGGTGCGCTCGATTTGCGGCGCGCCATCGAAACGATTGATGCAATGTCGGTTGCGGGTGATTAGTTCGCCTTCAACTGAACAGGAACAGACCAGGAAAACGACGCGAATGCCGACAAAAACTTCAGTAAAACGAGTGGATGCCCTGTTGCACCCGACGCTTGAAGAATCTTTCGACCCTCAATCGATGATCGCACTGGTGCCAATTCACTCCGACCAGAAAGTCGCTGACATCGGTGCTGGTCCCGGTCGTCTATCAATCGCCCTTGCAAAATACCTGTACATGGGCACCTGCTACGCCGTAGACGTTCAGAAAGAGATGCTGGAGCACGTGAGGGAGCAGGCAAAGGTTGCCAGGCTCGGCAACGTCGAAACCGTGGTTTCGAAAGAGAACCAGGTGCCGCTGGATGACGAATCTCTCGACGGTGTCGTTTTATCAGACGTGTTGAACGAGGCGAGCCGTCCGAAGACCCTGATCAAAGAGGCTGCCCGGCTGCTAAAGAAATACGGCTGGATGGCGATCATCGAATGGCTACCCGCGGAAGGTAAGGGCAAGCTTGCGGTTGGGCCTGCGGCATCGAAGCGGTTGGCGCAGGAAGACATGCGCGCGGCCATGGAAACGCTCGGCCTGCGCACGCTCACGTCACGACAGCTTACTCATCACCGGTACATCATCGTTGCCCGCAAGTAGACCGGAGACCCCACGATGTTGACGCGCCGTGTCATTCCATGTCTCGACGTCGATGGCGGGCGCGTGGTCAAGGGTGTCAGTTTCGTTGACATCCGTGATGCGGGCGACCCGGCTGAACTCGCGGCTTACTATAATGCCGAGGGTGCCGACGAACTCGTTTTTCTCGATATCACGGCCTCATCCGATGCCCGCGAAACGATGATCGACGTGGTTGAAAAGGTTTCGTCCGAAGTCTTTATCCCGCTAACTGTCGGCGGCGGGATCCGTTCTGTCGACGACATGCGGAAGATGCTCGAAGCAGGTGCCGACAAGGTTTCGATAAACAGCGCGGCCGTTGCCAGTCCGAAGCTGATCGAAGATTGCGCGCGTGAGTTCGGTTCGCAGTGCGTGGTCCTTGCCATGGACGTAAAGCGAGTCGACGATCCGATTATCTCGGAGATCGAAGGCTACGGCAGCGTGCCCGCGGAAGCGATGTGGCAGATTTACACGCACGGCGGGCGGCGGCCAACGGCGCTCGACGCCGTAAAGTGGGCGAGGCTGGCGACCGAGAACGGTGCCGGCGAGCTGCTTGTGACGAGCATGGATGCCGACGGTCAAAAAACCGGGTACGACAACGAGTTGCTCTCGGTGATATCCGACTCGGTGACAGTGCCCGTTATCGCCAGTGGCGGTGCCGGGGCCCTAGACCACTTCTACGATGCACTTGTCGTTGGCAAGTCAGATGCCGTTCTGGCGGCATCGCTCTTCCACTTCGACGAACTCCGGGTCGCAGAGGTCAAATCGTACCTTGCCGAGCGCGGTATTCCGGTTCGGGAGGTTTAGCCGGTGGCAGTTACGATTCGTGCTGTCGAACGGCCCAACGGTTCAGGGGGTTCGAAGGAGCCGACGCTGCCCGAAGCGATTGCGTTTGATTGCTACCGCACGCTTTTCGACAACTCTCACGAAGATTGGAAACTGACTTTCGGGGAGATTATCGAGGCGCAGGGACTGCCGCTCGATTCCGAAGAGTTCTGGACCCGCTGGCGTAAGTACGAGGTGAATTTCCGGAAGATCCGCACCGACCTCGGGCGACCGTACAACAGCCCCCCGTTCAAGTCGTACCGGCAGGCCTGGACTGAATGCTTCCAGAACGTGTTTGACGATCTCGGTCTTGGGTCTGAGTCCGGGGCCGACGCCGTGGCGGCCGGTCACCGCGCTGCGATGCACATGACCGACCGGCCAATTTATCCGGAAACTATCGAGGCGTTGAAGCTGCTCAGGGGTCGGGTGAAACTCGGGGTGTTTTCCAATGCCGACGATGACGGGCTCAGCCCGTTGTTGGCGAACGCGGGGCTGGATTTCGATTTCGTGGCCTCTTCAGAATCGGCACAAGTCTACAAGCCAGCACTTGCTGCTTTCGAGCACCTGTTCGAGGGACTCGGCGTCGACCCGGCGAAGACCTGGTACGTCGGCGATCAACTGTTCGACGACGTGCTGGGCGGATATCGGGCGGGGGCCACAACGGTGTGGGTTAACCGCAACGGGGACAAGATTGACCGGGAGCCTGAACCCGATATAGAGATAACCGATCTCCGCGATCTGTCCACGGTCCTCGAACATATCGGCGGCTAGCGCGAGTACCCTCTCCCTGGCAGTGAGAGGGTTAGGGTGTGGGTCATGATCGCCATCAGAAAAAAGTCTTTGATCGTCGCTTGTGATGTTGACCTGCCCCCGTAACCTGTACCACTCGTTATGTTAGTCCGACGGCCTGTTCCAGCCTTATTGTCTCCGGTGCTGGCGGCCGGTATTCGAGATAATAAGTGGTAACG
>CAJWWK010000049.1 GCA_913048295.1 uncultured Dehalococcoidia bacterium | reverse complement strand
CCCAGAACACAGGCCGTGAGAGACCGGTGACACCAAGGCCTTTGTTGATCATGACTGAGATCACGCCGATACCGATGAGAACCAAGATACCCAGAACGATGACCGTGGGAGCCCACCATTTGGGCGTGTCTAACTGACCGTTAAGAAGCTTTCGGTTGGTATAGGCCTGATCTAGTGATCGTCGCTGTTGCATTTGTTAGTTCGGTACCTGTGTTTGTCTGGGCAGATTCGTTGCGGAAATTAATCGGGCTTCGCGATCATCGTAGCCTGACCTCGGACGTACTTGATGGGCTTCGAAAGCAGGTTGAATTCCTGAACCTGCCACACAGAGAGGACCGGGATTACGCGGGTCATTAGCAAGATAATCAGCACGGCAAGAGATATTCCCCCGGCCATGATCAGAATGTCGAAGATGTCCGGGTAGACAGTGCCGGGGATTTTTGTCAGCCACTTTTCGTGAATCTGATCTGGCGGGACAGACCATGCCGGGACAAAGATGCGGATTCTGTCGATTAGCACGCCGACGAGAATCACGGCCGCACCGATCGCCATTCCGTTGACGCTGCGCCGCACCTTGTTCCAGATCAGGATCCACCACGGCACAAACCAGATGAGGATTATGGCCGCGATAAACGCGTACATCATGGGCCCCCTGATCAGGAGGTTGAGCGTGGAAATGTCGGTCGCCGACCGACCGTACCAGAACACGATGAACGACGAGTAGAAGAAATAGACCCACAACAGGGTGAGCGCAAATAACAGGCGGCCGAGCGACCAGAACGCGTCGACATGGACGTACTTTTCGAGATGCATATATCGTCGGGCCGCCCAGAGGGCAATAACAATCGCGGCCACTCCCGCCTGGAACGACGATATCGAGTGGTACATCGGGAAGATGGCGTCACGCCACCCCGGCACCATGCTCTGACCGAAGTCCGTGGTAATCAGGAAGTTCACGAAAACCAGGATCAGGAAATAGAACGTCCCGAACATGCCGATACGCATTCGCAATGTGCGCCACTGCGAATCGGTGCCCACCCAGCCACGTGCGAACTTCTTGCCCCACCGCTGGCGCCAACCCATCGAGTGGTCACGCATGGAAGCAAAGTCCGGAATCGCGGCCGAGTAGAACAGGCCGATGCCCGTGATTAGCAGCAGGACAAGGCCGACGATCGACCAGATGTGTGGCGAGTAGTCGGGCGCTTCGAACCAGATCGTCCTCCGGCGGGCACCTTCCGTGACCAGTGGCGGGAGGATCGCAACAAGCGGGATCAGCGTGATGATGGTTACGACGCTGGCGAACGAAAACATTGCCGCGATACGCGTCACGGGGCGCACCCAGTTGGCCTTTGCCATTACCGGGGCCATGGCGACCATCGGTGCACCGCCGGCGACAGAAAGCAGGAACGACAACAGCGCTGCAACATAACCCCACCGGGTACTGTCGTCACTCTGGTCGAGCCACTTGAGCACGAGCGCAACAATGCCAGCGATCGAAAGAACCCCGAGCGTCCATGCGATCGCCTTGAACCGGCCGCTGGCACCCATTGTGGTGGCCACCAACTCCCGCGCGACAACGTCCGGTGCTACCTGCGCCGGGAGTGCGTGGTGCTCGGCCTCGTGGCCCTGTGCTACAGCTTCACTAGCCATGCGATGCAGCTTCTCCTGCTCCGACTTTCCTGTCGGTATCGACCTTCGCCAGGTATATGACGTTCGGTTCAGTGGCGAACTGGTCGAGCAGCGTGTAGTGACGCTGGTCTTTCCTCATTGTCGACACCTTGCTGTTCGGGTCGTTGAAATTACCGAAATTGAGAGCGCTTGTCGGGCATGCCGACGAGCATGCAGTCTGAATTTCACCGTCGAGCAACTGCCGGTCCTGGCTGCGGGCAGTGCGTGTTGCGCGACGAATCCGGTGCACGCAGAAGCTGCACTTTTCCATGATTCCACGGCTTCGGACCGTCACATCGGGGTTCAGGTGGTTGCGGAGCGTTTCCGGCCACACTGGCTCCCAGTAGTTGAAGAACCGAACGATGTAAGGGCAGCCGTTCGCACAGTATCTGGTGCCAACACAGCGGTTGTACACCTGCACGTTCAGCCCTTCAGAATTGTGGTAGGTGGCAAATACCGGGCATACGGGTTCGCACGGTGCGTTTTCACAGTGCTGACACATGATCGGTATGAACCGGGCCTTGGTGTCTGGGAAGTCGCCCTCCCAGTAGCGTTCGATACGAATCCACGAAATCGAACGACCCCGCTCGACGCGGTCCTGGGTATTTAACGGGACGTTGTTCTCCGCCTGGCAGGCGATAACGCACGCCTGGCAGCCGATGCACTTATCGATATCAACGACCATGCCCCAGTTATGACCGCCGAAATTTGCTGAGGTCATCTGGCTACTACCGTCCTGTACTGGCGCCGCTGGCTCTTAATCCCAGTCACTGCTGCCGTTCCCTTATTAGTCATTAAATAGTGACCCCTGATATTCGTGGTGGTTCGCAATTTCGGCTTCCTCTGCCGTTTCGCCCGGTCCAACTACAAGAACGGGTACACCGGGTTCAACCGGACGGGCTTCCACTTCACCCTCGAACTTCGGCACCTTGACCCTGCGGCCCGCCCGCTGGACTCGGACCTTCGTTGCGGCCCACGCCAGCGCTCCGGTTTCGGAATCTTTCTGGTCCACCAGTATGGAGAGAACATTTGCGCCACGGCCCTCGGCCCAACGGCCGCCCTCTTCGTGGCCCTGTCCGATAGGAATGCCGATAACCCCGGGGCGTACGCCCGGATGCGGGTAGGCGAGCACTTCGATCTCACCAGAAGTCGAACGGACCAGCAGAACGTCGCCCTGCCTTATACCGAGGTCTTCAGCCTGCTTGCTGTTGATCTCGGCCCAGGTAGACCACGAAGCAGACGAAATAGGGTCGGGGGTCTGCTGGGCCCACGGAGTCGAAGCGAGCCGACCGTCGAGCAATGAGTTCGACTGGAAGGGGACAAGGTTGAAATCATCGCCCGTTCCCAGCGAATTCGTGTCGGAGTAGCCCGCGTTCTTGTTGGCGGTGCTTACCTTGCCCGCGCTGGAACTTGTACCCTTTTCGCCGGTATCCCACCATCCGCCACGCTGCAGTACGCCGTTGGTGAACAGTGCCGACGACGAAGCTGTGACTGAGCCCTGCCGGGTGTCGTGAAGTTCGGAAACGGCATCCGCCACAAGGCGCTCCATGCTGGAACCGAGCGATCCACCAGCCATCGACAGGAGCGTGTCGCCGAAGCCGCGGGCATTGCTGATCAGGCCGCTTTCGTCGCGTGAAATAGTTGGCCCAACAACAGGTTGCTGAATGCCAACGACCTGGTAACCCGGCCCCGGCTCAGGAATATCCGTTCCCCAAGTCTCGAGGAAAGTCAGTTCGGGCAGCACGAGATCGGCGTACCCCATCGTGTCGTCGAGGACTGCGCCAAACGCTATGACGTTCGGAACGCTATCGAGGGCTTCTCGGATCGCAACCGAGTTTGGCATGCCGTGAACAATATCGGTGCCGCGGATGATCACCGTCTCGACATTCCCCGCACGCCACTCGGCAAGTTCTTCTTCCCATGCTTTAAACGACGCACCCGTGGCCGATGCCGAGATATCGGAAAATGCCGAGCCCGGGTTTGGGGTCACGCCCCCACTGGCTCCGACCGCCCCGACCAGCAGGTTCAGGGCATAGATCGCACCAAGGATGAAACTGCCATTGGTATGTGCACCGGCCGAGCCGCCACCGAAAGCAACTGCGGACTTGTCATCGGTCGACGGACTGCCCGCGAAGTGACGGGCCGCCTTTTCAATTCTTTCTGTAGGGACATCTGTTCGCGCTGCAACCTCAGCAAGCGAGTAGCCCGCAAGGCCGCTTGGCAGGGCAGCGTTGAACGCCGCAATGTTGTCCGAGCTTACAAGCTTCTCATCAACGATCACACTCGCGATGCCGAGTGCCAGGTCGCCCTCGGTACCGGGTCTCGGAGCGAGCCAGAGGTCGGCCGCCGCCGCGGTAAGCGACATGCGGGGTTCGGCATGGATCAGGTAACCACGGCTGCGCTGCGACCGGAACTCGCCGTACTTGACACCGAACTGTGCGGGCGACCCCCAGGTGCCGAGCCAATCGGCACCGAACGAAAGGACAGTGTTGGCGTTTGCAATATCGAATGTCGGGAGTTGGTCCTGGCCGAGGACCGACTTTACCGCGCGGTGCAGTACACCCTGTTCGATAGGATCGAATGCCATGTGCTTGCCGCTGTACTTCGCGGCAAAGTTGGTAGCGACGCTGCCCAGGTGCCCCCGCAGCGGGTTTGTGACCACTGTGAGGGAGCCGTTCGCATTCGCCAGCGCTTCCTGGAACCGGGCTTCCGCCTGCTCCCATGAAATTCCGACCAGATTCCCGGCTTTCGAATAGCGGAGCATTGGATCGCTGATGCGGTCCGGGTGGTACAGCAGCTGCAGGACTGAATCGTAACGGGCTGTTGACTTGCCGCGGTTTACCGGATGGTCGGGGTTGCCTTCGATTTTCTTTGCGCGGCCCTGCATCACCCTTACAAGTACGCCGTCGCCGTTCGTGAAGTCGCCCATCGACGTTGCGTACCAGGCGTCTTCGCCCCGCACCAGGTCTTCCGGGAGTTCGACCGGACTCTGCACTATCAACTCGCGCTCGGGCAGGCCGCAGGCTGCGAATATCACAGATCCTGCAGCCGTTTTACCGGTCAGCGCTAGGAATTCTCGTCGATTCAGCTTCATCTGGTCAGTACTGTTTCCGTTTTCTCAGATCCCGTGACCGGGATGTCCGGTCCGGTTGAAAAATCTGTTTTCCTTAGTAGTGGCAAGCGACACAATCTGTTGGCGCACCATTATCGCGGTGGCAGTCGACACACTGGCCCATCTTGAGCGGTTCTACCTGCTCGACCTGTTTCATGGCCGCGACGTTGCCGTGACAGGTTGAACATACGCCCGCGGCCCCCTCTGTTACACCGTCAGTCGTCCCTTTAATCTCGCCGGGGTTCTGGGTTAGATACCGAATGTGCGGCTCGTGTACAAATCTGACGTGATCGGGCAGACGATGAACGCGCTTCCAGTTGACCGGTTCCGGACCATCCAGCTTCTCGGCCGCGACTCCAGAATCCAATAACTCCTCGATTTGCGCCGCCGACTGGCCTTTGGAGTTGGTCAGATTAGCGGCATCGCGAAGAATTATCAGTTCTGGATTATCGGCAGCACCAATCGCCTGGTGACAGGTTGCGCAGAACGCCACCGGGGGAACGCCCGCGTTAGCCTGCGTCGTGACGGTCCGGTGGCAGAACGTGCAGTCGAGCCCGAGGCCCTCCATTGTCGACAGTCCATCGGCAGGGACATAGTCGAGCTGTTTCGTCGAGGCGTGAATGGTGTGCGGGAAGTTGATCGGCTGATCGAACGTTTGCTCGAAACCGAGGACCGGGACCGGTTGGCCGAGCCAGCCCGTAAAAACGAACGCGGCGACTATGCCCATGACCGCCATCACACCCAGTCCGCCGATACCCAGAACCGGGATCAACAACTTAGGCAGTGATGAAGATTTGTTTTTAGAGCCTTCGTTGTCCGACGCCAAGCGCACTTTCCAGTCCAGGCGGGCCGCAACCGACCGCTAAGGTAATGGCAGTTGCAGTTTTTACTGCCACCACCGCGAATACATATCGTGAAGAAATTGGGTGTTCTGCGAGGCCATGAACAGAGACGCAAAGATACCCGCGGCACAGAGCAGACCGACAACGTAGAGGGGAGCCCGGAACCGGGTCCATTTTTCGGTAATTGTCTTGGTGTCGACAGCCGATGGGATTAACGCGTGGGCCGTCAGCAATGAAGGGCCGGCGATGAGCGCAAAACCCAGCGCCAGCCAGAGAAACTTTAGTACAGTGCCGACTTCAGCCCATTCGGCCCTGGATAACGGTTGCGGATCCATGTCCTGCTGACGTATCTCCCGGTTCAACAAAGATTACAAAAATTCGAACGGTCGCGTGCGCGCACCGCCGCCTCTTCGAAACAGGCGCAAGTGAAAACTATCACGAATAAATTTTGAGTGTCAACACTACGGAAGCTCAATTCATTGGTACCTAGCAGGAACCGAGTCGGATCAATCCGAGAAAACGATTTCTGATGAGGATGCAATCAGCATGTATGGCTCCCCAATTTGATCCGCGGATGACAGGCTCCACGGCGACCCGGAAGAGGCCGGTCGCATCCTGATTCCGTGATCGCCGCCGTGGATCATTATTACCTGCCCCGCCCCCGAATCGCCCACAGCGACCGCTGTCGCATCACACGGACCGCCGTCCTCGCCGGCCTCCGAGCACCAGCCCGCAACATCGTGCGGCTCATCGCTCCCCGGAACGCTCGGAATCGTTATGACAGCAGAACTCCGCGCCTCGCCCTGCACTTCAAATACCTGCATGGGGAAATATCCGCAGTTATCGTTATCTTCAATGTCGATGATTATCTGATCCATGGTCGAAAGCCGTCTTCACCCTGCAAGCGAGTAATCGAACGCGCATGGCCGGGCGGAAGCGCTCCCGACCTCCGCTGCCAGCCAGCTACCTGTTCCTCATGTTTGGCACGCAGCGCGTATTTGAGCAGTGGACCACCTTGAGGTTCCGGGACGTGATGTCGTGATATGCGATTAGCGGCAGTCCGTCGGCCCCGATTGTGATCGCGCTGTGCTGCCCGACGTTCGCTGCCGAGTCGACATCGATACCGATCGCCGATGTGCACAGGGTGTCTGAGCAGTGGGCGACTTCAAGGGCACCGTTGAACGAATCGTAATAGCTGATGATCGCACGGCCGTCGGCCCCGATTGTCATCGAGCTCCAGTCGCCGACTCCACCGTTGGTCACAGCGGAAGAAACGGTTGAAGCACTGCACGATAGGTTCGAACAATGAGCGACCTTAAGATCGTTGCTCGTCGCATCGAAATAACTGATGAGACCGAGTCCGTCGATACCGATGGCTATGGAGGTCTGCTTTCCGATATCGCCATTCGAATCGATAGTTTCGATGGTGCTGGTAGAGCAGGCTGCGTTGCTGCAGTGAGCAACTTTCAACGCCGAATTAGTCACGTCGTAGTAGGCAACCAACGCAAAGCCGTCGCTACCGATAGTGATCGACGTGAACTGACCCACGTCACCCGTCGAGGAGTCAAGGGTTGTCACCCCTGCCGACGAACAGGACGTGGTGTTGCAATGGGCAATCTTTAAATTGCCGTTCGTTCGATCGTAATAACTGATTATCCCAAGGCCGTCGATCCCGACCGTAATCGACGAAAACTCTCCGACGTCGCCCGAACTTTCCAGAATCGCCTTCGCACTGGTCGCACAACCGACTGTCTCACAGTGGGCGATCTTCAGGTTGGCATCGGTCGAGTCGCGATAACTGATGAGGGGCAGGCCGTCGGCTCCGATGATTACCGAAGCGTGGAGATTGCCCGTTCCCGTAGTCTCAACAAGCGAGGGGGTGGCAGAGGCGCACGTCGCGTCATCGCACTGTGCCAGGTACAGTGATTCGTTGGCTTCGTATGCAATCACCGGTAATCCGTTGTCGCCAACCGTGATCGAGTTCCAGAAGCCGGCGTCACCCGGCCCGCTAACCAGGTTGGTCACCCGGTGGGGCCCACGCTTAAAGGGCACCGTGTCACCACCAGAAATTGCTGAACATTCCAGGTTCCCGGTCGCATCGAATCCCGAAGCAATCAGCTCGAACCCGCAGGACTGTCCGGAGCTCACATATTCGCCTGGCGACGGGCCAGTATCACCGCAAACCCATGTCGAACCGTTGAAAATAGCGATTTCACTTGAGCCGCACACCAGGGCACCGAGGGTTGTATTCAGTTCAATCGGCTTGCCCTGGATCTCGCCCCAATCAATAGAAGTGAGGACGTCGTCACCATCGTCAAGCCCGGCAGGCCGGCCCTGGATGTTTTCCCACGCGACCGATGCCGCGGTTCCACCGGAACTGAGATCGCCGGGAATGTTTGTAATAGACGACCACGCGACCTGACCTGCCCCCGACGAAAGTTCCAGCCGGGTGTAGTAATCGGAATCGTGATCGTGATCGCTGCGGGCCGCTGTGGCGGCCGAACCGGAACCAGCAAAATCGACAAACGCTACATCGCCCTCGATTGATCCGCTTGTCGTAAGGCCCGGGCCAATCGCCAGGATGCCAGATTTACCTTCCAGCCCCCTATGACCCGCCGGGCCGCGGGTGCCGTTTATGCCATCCACCCCATCCACCCCATCCACCCCATCTGCCCCATCCACCCCATCTGCCCCGACAGGTCCCTCCGGACCGGCGGGACCAGGGAAACCCTGGAGACCGGTGCCGCCTGGGGAACCCGCCTTGCCAGTATTACCCTGGACTCCGGCTGGCCCCTGTGGCCCGATTTCGCCCTGGCTACCGCACGCACTAACGGCAAGGGCTACCAGCAAGATGACGGCGGCCAGAAACCCTGGTTTCGGAGTGGTGAGAACACGGTGCTTCATGTAATTCCGCATTTTTAACTGGAGATATTCCTTCGTAATCGTGAGAACTGCAGATCACAATCCACGGCTCGGGTGATTTCGGCGATCAGTCACCATGCAACAGCCGGGCAACATGCACCGATCGGGCGGATTGTACTGTCGCCCAGAATCTTTTTTTTGCGATCAACGTCAACTGGGTCGTGTAACTCCGTTTTGGCGCAAAAAAAAAGTTGGGAAATATTGCGTCACCACCCACGGGCAGTTTGATTCCGCTTCACACAACGGGCACGCTGTACTCTGCACCTGCTGGCTGACGCACCGCGGTTCCTATCCGCAAGATGAGCATTGGATCCCGTTGCAGCTTCCGCAGGAACCGTATTTCTCACGGCTTACTACGGAAGATGGTCAGGTCCGAGTAGCACTCAAGTAGTGAGGAAGAGCAGGCTAATGGCGACGATTACGGGCAATCGAATCTCGCTTTCTCCGCGCGAGATGCCGGGGCGCTGGTACAACGTTGAGGCCGATCTGCCTTTCCGGGTACCGCCGATGATGTCGCCTTCGGGTTATCCGATCACGGCCCGTGAACTCGAACCGCTGTTCCCCCGCCAGATAATCGAACATGAGCTGAACGCCAAAAGTCGGACCTTCAAAATCCCGAAAGAAGTCCGCGAGGCGTACCAGCAGTGGCGCCCAACGCCGATGTTCCGCGCTGCGACACTGGAACGGGAGCTCGATACCCCCGCGCGTCTCTACTACAAGGTCGAAGGCGGCAGCCCGAGCGGTTCTTACGAATCGAACACCGCTATCCCGCAGGCTTTCTTCACAAAACAGACGGGCGCGGAGGGGATAGTGACCGGTGGGGCCGGCGGGGTTTGGATCAGCGCGATCGGTCATGCGGCTGCGTTGTTCGGACTCAAGGGCCGCGTCTACAGTGTTCGAAAACCCGGCACCGACCATGCCTGGGGCGATGCCTTCGGCCGCGTCTGGGGTGTCGACGTCCACGCCAGCCCATCTGAGAGCACACGAGTTGGAAAACTTCAACACGATCGGCAGGGTCCCGACTCCGGCTCGATCGCCACTGCCCTGGCTGAGGCCTACGAGGAGGCAACGCGAGATCCTGAAGTGAAATTCGCTATTCCAACTCTGATGGGCCATACCCTCATCCACCAGACAATTGTTGGTCTCGAAGCCCAGCGCCAGCTCGCCGCGGTTAACGAAGCGCCCGACTATGTGATCGGCTCAATCGGCGCGGGCTCGCACTTTGGTGGCCTGATCGCACCGTTCGTTCCGGCTCGGATACAGGGCAGGGACACAAGGTTCGTCGCCGTTGAAGAGGCATCGACACCCAGCCTGACGCGTGGTGTTTACACCGAGGAATCGGCCGACGCCGCCGGGCTCATGCCGCAGGTCCCAATGTATACGCTTGGCCGGGAGTACGCTCCTCCGGGGGTGCTGGCCGGAGCCATGCGCTATCACGGAGTGGCACCAATCGTCTCGGCCCTGTATCGCGAAAAGCACATCTCGGCGGTGGCCCACGGCCAGATCGAGTCGTACAGCGCCGGCCTGATGTTCACCCGGGCTGAGGGAATAGTGCTTTCGCCCCTCGCCATGTACACCGTCAAAGAGGTGATCGAGCAGGCGTTGCGGTGCAAAGAGACCGGCTCGGACGATACGATCCTGTTCACCGTCACACCCGCGGTCAGCACCGACTCAACACCGTACGATTCGCTTCTCGATGGTCTGCTTCATGATGAAAAGGCCGAGGAAGCCTCGCTTAAAAAATCGCTCGGCAGGTTCATCGGCAGAATCTAGCTGCGGTGTTGGCAGACACATCGAGTATCCGGATGCGAATTGCGCCTTTCGCAAAGACGCAATAGCGCCCACAGAACCCGCCAGCCGATGCTACAGTTCCACTGTCGATTTGTCGGATGTGACCCGGCTTCGCTGAACTGATCTGAAATGCTCGCCCTCGAACCCGCTAAGGTCGTTCGAGCAGCGGGCCCGGAGGCACTACGAAATGGATATCTCCAAGGAAAAGCTGGAGTGGATTTACACGACGATGTACCGAATCCGCCGCTTTGAGGAGACGATGCTGGAGCAGACCTTCAAAGGGAACTCGATGGGCGTTACCCACCCCTCGGACGGGCAGGAGGCCCCGCCGACCGGTATTTGCGCACACCTGACGGATAAAGACTGGATCGGCTCTACCCACCGGGGTCACGGCCACTGCATCGCAAAGGGCCTAGATACCCACAAGATGATGGCCGAAATCATGGGCAAGGCAACGGGCCAGTGCGGAGGCAAGGGCGGCTCGATGCACATCGCCGATTTTTCAAAAGGCATGCTCGGCGCCAACGCCGTGGTCGGGGCCTCGATTCCGCTGGCGGTCGGTGCCGCGCTCACCGCGAAGTACAGGGGGATCGAGAACGAATCGGTCGGAGTCTCTTTCTTCGGCGACGGGGCCTCTTCGCAGGGGGTACTTCACGAATCGATGAACCTGGCCTCGGTCTGGAAGCTCCCGGTGGTCTTCGCCTGCGAAAACAACGGTTACGCCGAAGCGACACCTTCGTGGTACGCGGTTTCGGCCGACGACATCGCATCGCGGGCCGAGGGCTACGGCATGCCGGGAGTCGTAGTCGATGGCATGGACGTGTTCGCAGTGTATGACGCCGCGGGCGAGGCGATTGCCAGGGCGCGTGCGGGTGAAGGGCCAACGTTTCTTGAACTGAAAACATACCGCTATCACGGTCACTTCCACGCCGATGTGCCACTGAACTACCGCACGGAAGAAGAAGAAAAGTATTACCACGACCGGGATGCAATCAAGAGCTTCGAAAAACGGGTTACCGAGCAGAAGCTAATGACTGCCAAAAAGCTTAAGAGCATTCGCGATGCCATCGAAAAAGAGATGGTCGTCGCCGTCGATTTCGCCCTGAACAGCCCGATGCCAGATGCCTCAGCGCTCTACGACGACGTGTACGTCAACTACTCCAACCCCATTCCGGGTCTACGATAACAACTGCGTTACCAGTACTCACCCAAGCCCGCACATTCAACACAAATACAAAAAACAGAAAATCAAATGACAACACAGAAATCAGTCAACCCGCTCGGACCCGGATACGAAGGTGTGCCCGGTGAAGAAAAAAGGTTCCGGGACGTTTTCAGAGACACCCTGCGGGCAGAGATGATCCGCGACGAAGATGTTTTCCTCATGGGCGAAGACATTTCGGGTGGGTTCGATAAGGAAACGAAAGAACCCCTCGACGCCTGGGGTGGGCCGTTCGCGGCGACGAAGGGACTGGTGCAGGAATTCGGTCCCGAGCGCATCCGGGACGCACCGATTTCCGAGGCCGGGTTTGTGGGAGCCGCAGTCGGCTCGGCGCTGACCGGTCTTCGTCCTGTCGTCGACCTCATGTACTTCGATTTTGTGACCGTGGCGTTCGACCAGTTGCTTTCTAACGCGGCCAAGAGCCGGTACATGTTCGGAGGCCAGACCAAAGTTCCCCTGACCTTGTTCGCACGCTCCGGTGCCGGGACCGGTCACGCAGCCCAGCACTCCGAGAGTTTCTACTCGATGCTGGCTCACATTCCCGGGCTCAAGGTCGTTGTGCCGTCCGATCCGTATTCGGTAAAGGGACTGCTCGCCGCAGCGATTCGCGACGATGATCCAGTGTTCCTGATAAACGATAAAAAATTGATCAATCTCACCGGTTTTGTGCCCGACGATGAATATGTGATTGAACTAGGCAAAGGCCGATACACGAGGCGCGGTGACGACGTGACACTCGTCGGTATGTCTTACACGTCGATAGCGTGTCAGCAGGCTGCTGAGATGCTTGCAACCGAGGGCATCGAGGCCGAGGTGATCGACATGATGTCGCTCTCGCCGTTCGATGAAGATATCCTGCTCGAATCGGTGATGAACACGAATCGTGTCGTGATCGTAGATGAAGACACGCCCCGTGCGTCGATGGCATCCGAGTTTGCCGCGATAATCGCCGATAAGGCATTCGACTACCTCGATGCCCCGGTCAAGCGGGTAACGGCACCTCATTCCCCAGTTCCTTATAACAAGGGCCTCGAAGACGCTTTCATACCGCAGCCCGCCGACATCATCACCACAGTGCGAAAATTGTTGGGCCGCGAGTAAGTTTGGACCAGTCCCCGCTCCCTGCGAGGGAGGGTTAGGGTGTGGGTGAAACCCGTATTAGCGAATAAGTTTCCCGTCCCGGCGCGCCTGACACACCTACATTCATCCGCGCCCGAGGACGCCCGAGCCGTTCAAACGCGATGGCCCCTAACCATCGCGAACGAATAACGGGCGAGCTACCCCACCGGCATTTGCCGGTTGGTCATCTTCCGGCCGATAGCGGCCTTCTCTTCCCCACCGCCGGAGAAGATGTGCGCACCCATGTCGATCAGGACCTGCAGGTTCTGTTCGTCCGTATTGTTCGGGTCGTTCCATGAACTGAGGAACTTGAGTCCGTTCGCATCGCACGCCGCTTTCACGGTCTCCCGGGCACGGTTCATGTCGTCGGAATAAGGCGGGTCGTGCGAGTCGCCATCGCCGAACGACATTCCCATATCGCCCGGACCCCATTCGGCAAAACCAAGACCAGGCACCCGGCAAATAGCGTCTGCGTTAACCATCGATTCCTGGTTTTCCAACTTGAGCCCCAGCAACAACTCGCCTTCCGGGTTAAGCGGCCACGGGTCGGCAATTTTCAAGTACTCCTGGGCCGAAACGCCCCATATCTCGGCCGGTTGTCGTTGGCCACCCGCACCCCTCTGACCTTCGCCAAGGCCTTCTCGGCCCTTCTTGTGGAACGGGTAGCGGCACTCTTCGATGAAGGCCCGGACTGCGTCGGCCTGGCGGGCGTGGGTGTGCAGAATCCCGTGAACTCCTGCTGAAAGCACCTGGCGCACCTGCCACGCATTGGCCCGCATTTCGGCAACAGTCCGACAGTTTGACGGCAGGGTGGATATCACCGCCGGGGTGCGGTGACCGGCTTTCGTGGGACCGCCATCGACGAGACCCTTCATGAAGGCCGTCAGCCCGACGACATCGAACGCGTGATGCTCAAAATCCGTAATCAGGAAATCGGCCCACGTACTGGCCTGCTTGAGGCCGTTTTCGTAGGTCAAATCCCCGGTCCCGGTGTAGTAGACCGGCTCACCAGCTTCGAGCAGTTCGATCACCCTGTTTATTCGTTTTGCCATCCTGTATTCGGAACTCCTGAAACTTTGTTCGATTCATTGGACCCAGATATCACGTAAAACTGCGCTATCTTATTCCTGCCCGGGCCATGCTGCACCAAAGGTTGAGAGTCCGACGCTGCATCTCGGAGCAGGTGGCCAATTTTTACGGGAGTCGATGATGAGCGATCCGGCAAGTGACCTCACTAAATCGTTTAAGCGCTATCTGCATGCATTCAACCAGCGAGATGTAGAAGGTTTACTTGCCGAGATGCACTTTCCCCACATGCGCCTGGTAGACGATGTTTTTCAGCGATGGGAAACATCGGATGGCATGGCCGAGATGGAAGAATTTGTGACCAAATCCCTGAAATCGGAGGGGTGGCACACCTCTGAAGCAAAGTCGATCGAGGCGGTGCAGATCGGGCCCGAAAAAGTACATCTGGCCAATCGCATGTCCCGACTAAGGGAGGATGGGACGGAGTACAACACATTCGACACGCCCTGGATATTCACTAAAGTCGACGGGCGGTGGGGCGTCAGATTCCGATCTTCGTTCCTCAAAAATGCTGTTGGAGGTGCCGGAACCGATTATCTGGTCGAGGAGGGAAAATGAACGAACCGGCTACAGAAGCAATCGAAACATTCAAACGCTGGGCTGCCGCATTCAACGCCCGCGACGCTGACGCGATGGTTGCCGAGATGCACTTCCCACACATGAGGCTTGCCGGAACCGAGTTCCAGACGTGGACAACGTCAGAGGACTTCCACGGAGCCCAGCCCTCGATGACAGAGATGCTTCAGGAGGAAGGCTGGCATACGACGGTGACGAAGTCGATCGAAGCGGTTCAGGCGGGTCCCGAAAAGGTTCACCTGGTGATACGGCAGTCGAGGCAACGGGCCGATGGCACCGAGTACAACGGCTTCGACACCCTGTGGGTCTTCACGAAGATCGAAGGTCGCTGGGGAGTCCAGTTCCGCTCATCATTCCTCGCCAACGCAGTGCAGGCAGTAGGTGCAGACAAGCTGGGGTTTTAGGATCCAAACTTCGCGGCATACAGCCCTCGGATGTACGCGATCTGGCCGGTGTGCTGGCCGTTTTCGACCGGGATTCGGCCGAGTGCCCACAGCAGCGTCGGCGCACGGTCGGGCTCATAGGGCCAGATCTCGGGTCGTTTGTGCTCGAGCATCTCGGTGGTAACTCCCTTCACCGCGGGAATCAACCGGTCGCGCGCCGCCTGCCAGTACGCCCTGACCTCATCGACCGAAACATCGGGGAACTCTCGCACCTGCTCGACCGAATCTCCGAATCCGTTTCGCTCCTGATCGATGCCGAGTCGGTCGGCCCAACCGCCCTCGACCCACGCGCCGTCAGCGCCCCCGCTCAGGTAGTAACCCCACATGTCTTCCATGCGCCCCATGTGCCAAAGGATCCACAGGATGTGGTTCGACTCCGGCGTGGGCATCCAGCGGGCCTCTTCGATTTCAATTCCCCGCAACCTGTTCTCCAACTGGCTTCCGTAATCGTCGAGCGATTGCAGCGCCAGGTCCCGGTGATCGAGTTGGGGCATCAGTCGGCCTCGCAAATCACGGCATCGTCGTTCTCGGCAAGGCGCAGCAGCATTGCGAACGGGTAGATCCCGGTGCCGTGGCCGTCGGTCCACAGGAACTGGAGGGCGTACTTGCCGACCTCGATATATTCGACAGCGATGATGTCTTCAGGAACGGCTGAAACGTTGAGCAACGCCCTCCCGGTCATCTCCTCGACACACGCCGCACAGGCGCACTGGAGCCGTAGGTAGCGATACGGGTAGGTGCATGTTCTGCCGTCGTCCCAGGTGATCTGAACGCCCACACCCGTCATTGTTATGCCGCTTGGAACTGTCATTGATTTTCGTGTTCTTCCCTCTGGGCTCTTCGCATGTGACCGTATGACCGGGCGATTGTTCGAGGCACTAGCCAGTTTGCACCCGGTGCGGCTGCCCAGAACTGGCAACTGCCGGTCGTTCACGTAAACTGCCACTCCCCGGTCGTCGAACCGTGTACCGAGCAGTGATGGTTGCCGCCGCCTGGTTCCGAACCCGTGGGCGGGGTGCATGAATTTACAGTAGAGGATTATCGCCAGATGGCAAACGAAACGATAAAAGTTGGTTTCATCGGAGCCGGTGCAAACACAGCATTGCGACACATTCCGGGCTTGCGGGCCCAGGAGGGCGTCGAGCTCGTGGGTGTCGCGAACCGGTCGCTCGAATCGAGCCAGACCGCCGCCGATAAGTACGAGATTGGCGAGGCCTACCCGACATGGCTCGACCTGGTCGAAGACCCGAGCATCGACGCCGTTTGCATCGGGACCTGGCCCTACATGCATTCGACACTTACGCTCACCGCAATGGACAACGGCAAGCACGTTCTGTGCGAGGCCCGAATGGCCATGAACGCGACGGAAGCGCGCGACATGCTGGCAGCATCGATCGCCAACCCCGATCTGATTACCCAGATCGTCCCACCCCCACATCTGATGGCCTGCGAACGCTTCCTAATTGAGCTGATCGCTGACGGCTACATCGGTGATATCGTCAACGTGAACGCCCGGGTCTTCGACGGCAGCGCATTTCCCGACTCCGACACCGACGCGCACTGGCGACACATCCGTGAACTTTCGGGCAACAACGTGATGACCACGGGCATCTGGTACGAAAACCTTATGCGACTCGTCGGCACAGCAAGCTCGGTATCGGCGATTGCCCAGGTAATCGTCCCCCACCGCCGGGGATGGGACGGGAGTCGTCTGCAAATGACAATTCCCGACCAACTCGACATCATTTACTCATTGTCCGGCGGCGGAACGGTCAACCTGTCTGTCACCACCGTTTCTGGCTCATTTACACCGCCGACCGAGATCTGGATATTCGGAACGGAAGGTACTTTGCGAATCGAAAGTGCCGGGGCGCGCGAGGCTCCGCGAGTGACCGGCGCGCGGAGGGGCGACGATGGCATGGCGGAGCTCACCGTTCCAGACGACAAAGTCGGCAGCTGGCGGGTTGAGGAGGAGTTCATCAACGCGATCCGGGGCATCGAACCCGTCACGCGTTCGAATTTCGTCGACTCTGTGAAATATATGGAGTTCACCGACGCGGTACAGAAGTCGTGGCAGAGCGGCTCCCGCATTTACCTGCCCGGCGCCTAGATGCCGGACGGGCGAAGTGAAGCTGATGCCGGGTGTGACATGCCCGGTTCAGGGTTCTCGCGGCCCCGGCATAGACTGCCGGGACTATGACGTTAACTACCACAGCATTACTAACCGGCGGGCATCCCGCGATTCGCGATTTTCCATCAGGTGAACGACCCCGAGAGCGTTTGGCTCACTACGGCGCGGGGCACCTTTCGAATTCCGAACTGCTTGCGATCTTGCTCCGTACCGGCCTCGAGGGCGAAAACGTGCTGGCGATGGCAAGCCGTGTGCTGGCTGAATTCGGTGGTCTGTCCGGTCTTTCACGGATCACATTCGACGAAATGTGCGACTCGAAGGGCATTTCCGATGCCAAGGCGTGCCAGATACTTGCCGGTATCGAGCTGGGTCGCCGTGTCGCTTCACTGACCCCTGAAGAGCGAGTGACGATCACCACGCCGTCTGATCTGGCTACCCTGTTCATGGCGGAAATGTCGTCGTTTGACCGGGAACACCTCCGGGTCGCTACCCTCTCGACGCGGAACCAGGTCCTGGGTATTGAAGACCTGTATTCGGGCAGTGTGAACGCGGCGCTGATCCGACCAGCGGAGGTCTTTGCGACCGCGGTAAGGCGGAACGCACCACAGATCGCCATCGTTCACAATCATCCGTCGGGCGACCCGACTCCGAGCGATGAGGACGTTGCGATCACCAGGACCCTGATCGAAGCAGGGAAGTTACTCGATATCGAGATAGTGGATCACCTGATCATCGGGCAGGGTCGCTACGTATCCATGCGCGAGAAGAAACTCGGCTTCGATTGAGTCGGGTTAGTTCGATGCCGGAAGTCGGACCGGCGTCGGCGTCGGCGGCCTGAGCCACACAGGAGCACGCGCTTCGGATTCATATTCTCCGTAGAAGGCTTCGACGCGATAGATCTCGCCCGTAATCGCGTCGAGGACTACCGTCAGGTTGTCGTATTTCACCAACTCACCGCCAACCAGTATCAGTTCTACCTCACCGGCAAACGCAACTGCCCATACCTCCGTGTCGGGAGATGCCGAGAGCAGACCCTTGTCTGCGCGGTACGACTCGCCAATGGCGTCGGCAAATTCTCCGAACAGGATCCTGCGGGAAATATGGTTGATCTCCTCACTGACCAGGCCGTTGTCCCGAGCGGCAATGACCGCATTGCCAAGTGCGGCAACCTCAGTCAGATAGGCAGGTCCGTCGGACTCTGGAGTCGAATTTTCCGCCGGAGCATCGGTCGCGTCATCACCAAGGCCGAATCCAACGAATACCAGCCATATCACCAGCGCTGATACCAGCACGCCAGACGAGGCAAAGATTGCCTTCTGCACCTTTGTGTTGGAGACGCGCCTGAGTTTAGGGACTCGATTACGATTGCCCCAGAACGAATGCACTGCGGTGACAATTTTTTCGTCAGAGGCGATTCGTGGTGAGCCGAATATCCGCCAGACGAACGCCAGGCCGTTGGTTATCGCGCCAAAAATCATCGCGAGCATCCGACAAGTTTAGATCGCTGCGGGATTTGACCTCTACTGTGCTACGCTCCAACTGTTGGCAAAACGCAGCCGCTCAGATCGCTTCTGGAGTTTGCGCACGGGATCGATTGGTCTTACTGAGTCAAACGGCGTTTTTGCTCGGAATCTTCTGGAAATCGAAAAGTTTGGAGATGTTGATTGACGAAC
>CAJWWK010000048.1 GCA_913048295.1 uncultured Dehalococcoidia bacterium | reverse complement strand
GATTTACGTTTGGTGGAGCCTGCGGGGATCGAACCCGCTACCTCCTACTTGCAAAGCAGGCGCTACTTCAGTTCAAAATGCCCTGTTTTAGTACCTAGGTACCACATCAGGTACCACATCGTGATCTGATTTCGTGGTGAGATCGCCATATTTCAGATGCCATCGGCATTGAATAAATTACCCCCCGGTTATACGAATATCGAACAGGGAAGTTAGCCCTTAATGAGGGTTAACAGGACGGAGTAAATTTTCTACGGTGTTGAGTTCAGTTAAATGCGAAATTGCATTTACTGATCTAGCGACCAATCAGTGCTTTCCGAATGTACGGGTCTATGCACAATTTGACTAAAAAGAGGCTATTTCACCCCTAAATCGGTCTGAAACCCCTCAAAAATGCATCGTTGAGCTGGGGTAAAACGTTCACATAATCAAAGTCCGGGTGACCCGCCCCCGATAGCGGTTGTCGAGGGGTTTTAATGTGACGGTGCAGATGTTAAAATCTGTGTACAACAGGGACGGTTTAGCCCCTCAAACATCAAAAAGTGTTTACAACTCGAACTCACGCTCCCGGCTTCGGAGGCCGGTGCCTAAGCGTCGCCTCTAATCAGGAAATGTGAACACTATTTGGTGGATCGAGGACCGGGGGGTCGTACATCCACCCTGCTCCAAACCCGCCGATATACCCTGCCCTGTCCGACACGAAATCCCCGGGGGTGTCCAATCACCAATAGAATGCGAGCAGACCACTGGGAGTTCTGATGCCTGCCTTCACACCTGTACACCTTGGAAAATGGGAGCCGCTTTTCACCGACCTTGTCGATGGCGAAAGCTCGGCACTTACCGAGGAAGGCACATGGATGCTCGGCGACAAATCGGGATTGGTCTGCGTGTTCGAAGACTCCGAGGCGCTATATGTAGAAGCGTCGACCAACATCGCGAAGACGCTCCAGTGCTACATAAAGGGCGGCACCGAGTGTGAATTCCGCACAATGATGGGCGTTCTCGAAATGGGCGCATCTCACAAGAATGCGGCCCAGCGGGCAAAGTCTGGTCCCCTCGCCAAGCGAATATCCAGGCGCGTCGAGAAATTCCGCTATCGCGTGGTCCCTGCCCCGGTCAAATCGCTGTCACAGCTCGCGAATGCATTCAACGTGGTAGCCGACACCCGGTACGCGGGCCCGAGTGCCATGGCCAACCGTGCGCTCGACGCCCTGCCCAACTAAACCGGGGCGGCTCTCCGAAATGATCCAGATCGAAGCGGTGATACTCGGGGCGGCGGCCCACGTCAACGTAGAGGGAGAGTGGAACAACGACTTAATGGAGCAGATAAGTTCACCACGAGCGATAAATTGATGCCCGCGTGAATGGTCGGATTTATGCCGGGAGCTGGCTTTTCGGTGAGACAGCCAACAGCGCTAAACAAAGTAGGGGCAGATGAAAATCCACCCCTACATATTTTCTTTTCAGCGGTTTGAGTTGTTCGATTCGGCTAGCCCTGATCCTGCCGCAGAAAACGTGTCAATGGCACCTAGTCGTCAGCCAGGACCGGAGTCTCTTCCGGCTGAGCTTCCTCAGCGTCCCTGTACATTCCACCGTTGCGGTAGCGCTTGCGCGCGGCCGGGTGGTGGCGCAGGAACGGCGGAATTGCCATTGATGCCGGGTCTTCAAGTGCCTTTCGGGCGACCGAGTCGGTTTGTTCCTGAATTTCGGCAGCTACCGGGAACCCGGTTGCAATGATCGTGAGCTTTACTTCGTTTTCCATCTTGGGGTCGGTAACGGTACCGAAGATGATGTTGGCATCAGGGTGGACCGTCGAGGCGATTACCTCCGAGGCACGTTGCACCTCGTCGAGCGTCAGGTCGGTTCCACCTGTGATATTGAAAACCACGCCCTTTGCGCCGGCGATCTCGATCTCAAGCAGCGGTGAGTTGATCGCCTGCTCTGCCGCTTCGATAGCACGATTCGGACCAGTGCCCTTACCAATCGCCATCCACGCCGGACCCGCGTTGTCCATGACTGCACGGACATCGGCAAAATCGAGGTTTATCTCGCCGGGAACAATAATAAGTTCTGCAATCGATCGAATCCCCTGGCTCAGCACATCGTCGGCCATCTTGAACGCCCGGTCCATCGGAAGCTGCTCGTCGGCAACTGCCATCAGTCGGTCATTCGGAATGACGATCAGGGTGTCGACCTTGTCCCGCAGCATCTCGATGCCTTCAAGTGCCTTTTTCTTTCGGACTGCGCCTTCAAATGCGAACGGCTTGGTCACAACGCCAACGGTGAGGGCGCCGGTGTCCTGGGCTACTTCGGCCACGACTGGTGCCCCGCCGGTGCCTGTACCACCACCCATTCCGGCCGCAACGAAGACCAGGTCGGCACCTTTTAGAATTTCGACGATTTCATCACGATCTTCTTCGAGGCACTGGCGACCTTTGGAAGGATCGCCTCCAACACCAAGACCGCGGGCAGTATTATCGCCAACACGGAGCCGGACCGGGACCACCGAGGAGTCCAGGGCCTGGGCATCGGTGTTGACCGAAATGTACTCGACCTCGGGGACTCGCTCGCGGTACATGCGGTTGACGGCGTTCTGACCACCGCCACCGACACCGACAACTTTAATGTTTGCGGTGCCGACGTTTTCTCCTGATCGCCCTGGGAGAGCTGTGTTGAAGTCAGGCATTTCGATCATTCTCCCCGGTGTTGCGGGTAAATTCTTGCGATATTGGCAGCCGTAAAATCTTCTGTCACTTAGTGCCAAACTGCCGTTGGTGACGAGACAGACGCCGCGACTCTATCTGTCATCTGCCAGTCGTTTCCTAGCTGATTCGTAACGTGATTCAACGTGTTTGCTCCATCGGGGCCCGCTCGGGCAATTCAAATTGCGCCTTAACCGGCGTGGCGCTACACTTGCGGCGCTTTCCCGACGCTCCATTCTTGTGCCGCTAATCCGAGTGGCGCTGTCGATCGAGGCGTCGTACTTACGATCCAGGAGACCAAGCGCATGAATGGCTACGAGGCGATCGCAAAAATACTGAAGCGGGAAGGTTTCGAATGGCTGGCCTGCTTCCCGTCCAACCCGATTATCGAAGCCGTTGCTAAAGAAGGCATCCGCCCGGTCGTGTTCCGTCAGGAACGCGGAGGAATCATGGCTGCCGACGGGTTCTCACGATTGATGGCCGAAAAAGGAAAGTACGGTGTGTTCGCCTGCCAGGGCGGGCCCGGCGTCGAAAACGCATTCGGCGGGTTTGCACAGGCATGGGCTGACGGCGTCCCGATAATATTTCTCCCGGACGGACCCGGGACCGGCGTAACCGACACGGCCCCGAACTTCTCGGCCCCGGTGAACTACCAGGGCATCATGAAGTGGACCGGTTCTATCAACAGCGCAGAGCGCATACCCGACCTGATGCGCCGCGCAATATCGGCACTGAAGAACGGTCGCCCAGGACCCGTAATGCTCGAAATGCAGCGCGACGCGATGGCTGGAGAAGTTTCGAGCATCGAGGGCTTCGGCACGCCCGAAAAATACGTTGCGGCCCCCTCGAAAGTGAAACTACGCGATGCCGTAAAGCGACTTCTCGCTGCGAAACGACCGGTCATCTGGGCCGGCCAGGGAGTGCTCTATTCGGGCGGCTCAGATAAGCTCACCGAGCTTGCCGAATTGACGCAAATCCCCGTTATTACAACGATGCCCGGAAAGTCGGCTATCGACGAGCGGCACCCGCTTTCGCTTGGCGCGGCGAACCGGACTGCACCGAAGGCCGTGTGGGAGTGGCTTAAGACGAGCGATGTTCTGTTTGCAATTGGAGCGAGTCTTTCAAGGACCAACTACGGCATCGACATTCCGGCAGGCAAAACTCTTATTCACTCGACGAGCAACTACTCCGACATCGACAAGGAGTACCCGACCGACATCGGACTGCTTGGCGACGCTCGCAAGACCCTGTGCATGTTGATCGATGAAATAAAGGGCGAGATCGGAGAAGAGGGGCGCAAGGCCGATACTTCTGTACGAGAAGCGATCGCGGAGGTCAAGAAAGAGTGGCTTGAGGAATGGGCCGGGCTGCTGAATTCCGACATGAACCCGATCAATCCCTACCGGCTCGTCAACGAGATCAACAAGGCCGTCGATCACGAGACCACGGTCTTCACCCACGATGCCGGCCATCCGCGCGACCAGGTCATGCCGTTCTACACCGCGACAGTCCCACACAGTTACATCGGCTGGGGCAAGAGCACGCATTTGGGCTACGGAATCCCCCTGATGATCGGTGCCAAGATCGCGGACCCGGGCAAGTTCTGCGTGAACTTCATGGGTGACGCTGCGTTTGGCATGTCGGGACTCGACCTCGAGACTTCGAACCGCAACGGTGCTCCGATCACAACGATTCTGCTCAACAACGGCACGATGGGTGGCTACAACCGGGCGCTGCCGACCGCGATGGGCGAGTATGGCGCCGGAAACATGACAGGTGACTATGCAGGCGTTGCCGAGGCGCTGGGTGGAGTCGGGATCAAGATTGAGGACCCGACCGAGATAGGGCCAGCCCTTACCCGGGCTCGCCGGATCAACTTCGATGAAGGTAAAAGCGTTCTACTTGATGTGAAAACGCAGCAGGAACTGAAGTTCTCGGCGTACCCGGACTGAGCATCGACCAGGTTAAAAAATCCATCAGGCCAGATTGCACGGGGCAACTTTTACCCCGCACTGCGGTTCCCGTCCCTACCGGATGATGGGGAACACGCCAAATACCGAACGCGTGCGGACCGGCACACCGTGCCGCGTTGACTTGGTATCAAGCGATGTATATAAAGTGACCCGGTCCTACGGTTTTTTGTTCGTGTAGAACACGGTCTGAAATATGAAGCAATCGATAGGAACGCGTTATCGGAGATAATCCGAAGCCACCTGAAGATGATCCGACACCGGCCTCAACCGGTGGAGTAGATACGAGCGAAACCGCCCTCGGGATTACACAGAACATCGCTGGGTTGCTCGCTTACATTCTTTCCTGGAGCAGCGGGATAGTCTTCTTGCTGGTCGAGAAAGACAACAAATTCGTTCGGTTCCATGCAATGCAATCGATCGTCATTTTTGTGCCCCTTACCATTGCCTTGGTCGTTGTTGGGTTCCTTCCGATTTTCGGCAATTCCCTTTCCACACTCGTCTATATCGCTACGATCGGCATCTGGCTGCTCATGATGTTCCAGGGGTTTCAGAACAAGTGGTACAAGTTTCCGTACGCAGGCGAGTACGCGGAAACCCAGCTGAAAAACATGGGCTCCGATTAACTCGCCAAAGATAACGACACCCGGACCAACATTTGTGTCCCGAGTACCCGGATTCGACGGGGTAGGGTTCTGCTGCTCGGAATGATGACGGACATCTTGCGAACCACAACTACAGCCGGGAAATTCGTCATACAAACGTTTAAAATAGTACGGCTCGTGGCAATCGTTGCTCTCACTACGCTTACCGTATTGGCCTGTGGTAGTAGCGATTCCGCCACACCACCGGCGCGTGTGATTGATGATGATCGAATCTTCAGCCTCGAGGATCTGAGGGCAGCGGGGATGAAGGCGTCGAAGCAGTACGACGTTTCTGACCTCCCCGGCGCGGTCGATGCCTGGTACGGGTTTATGCGGGCCGCTGCGGGCCCCAAGGATGTTGAAGTCAGGTTTTATGCCAGCCATGCCGACGCCGTAGCCCTCGGCACGGAACTCGCCGATGAAGCGTCGGGTGACGACGCGCTGGTCGACGAAGAGACCGCCACGTGGATCGAGGGTGTAAAGGACCGGGTCAGGCTTTCCAGCGGTGGTACCGCTGATCTCGCCGCATGGAGTGGACAGCGCGTACCGAACTACGCAGATTTCGTGATATTCGGCAACATGATCCTGCTTTGCCAGGGAGATGAGCCACAGCAGTCACTTGATTTGTGCCATGAGCTGATCGACGCGCTGAATGCTCCCTGATCCACGCGGCCCGTGCCGGCGGCAGACATTTCGCCATTTTCTGATGGTGCTCGCGTTCCCATGAAATGTCTTTGAAAACGGATTCCCTCCCAAAAAATAGCGGTATAGCGGCTATACGCGCGCCTTTTTTACTGATCACGCATCCTAGTGATATTCCGCTGCCAGTTGGACGGTGGCATATCTGAGTACACGGGTTGGCACCAAAGGATTAAACGCAATGACAGCAGAGCCGCAACATTACGACGATGTTCTTCCAAATCCCGGGGTCGAGATCACTCCAGGAAATACTGCGGTCGTGATTACTGATCCGCAGGTCGATTTCCTTTCAGAGGACGGCGTGACCTGGCACATTGTGGGGCCGAGCGTCGAAAAAAAATGAGACTGTTGCCAACCTCAAGAAACTGCTTGAAGCTGCACACGCAACCGGCACCCCGGTCTTCGTGTCACCCCATTACTACTACCCGACCGACCATGGCTGGAAATGTTCGGGTGCCTTTGAAACGATGATGCACGCGATCAACATGTTCGATCGCAAAGGCGCACTGACTGTCGAAGGCTTTGAAGGTTCTGGTGCCGACTGGGAGGCTACTATGAAGCCGCTGATTGAACACGACAATGTCGTGATCTCCAGCCCGCATAAAGTGTTCAGTCCCAAGGCGAACGACCTTTCGCTGCAGCTTAGAAAGCGCTGCATCGACAAGATTATCCTCGCCGGAATGTCGGCGAACCTGTGTGTGAAAGCTCACATGCGAGACCTGATCGAAGACGGATTCGAGATCGCGATCGCCAAAGACGCCACTGCCGGTGCGATGCTGCCAAAAGGCGACTCTTACGAGGCAGCACTACTGAACTTCCACATGATCGCAAGTTCGGTTCAGACCACCGACGATCTGGTATCTCAAATGCAGGCCTGACACCGAATAATTACCGGCAGTACAACGAAAACGGGGGCGTCCAATTTGATCGCCCCCGTTGTTTGGTCCACATCAGCCACTATCACTTGGCGAACGACGCCAGGATTCGGATCGATGCTTCGTCGCACGCATCGCGTGCCGCGTCGATCAGCCCAAACGAGCCGTTGAAACCGTGGGTCATCCCCGGATATTCGGTGTACGTCACGTCGTTACCCGCGGCCTTCAGGGCAGTCGCATAGTCGGCAGCCTCGTCCAGTAGTGGGTCGTACTGGGCCGATATAACCGTTGCATCGGCCAGACCTGCAAGACTCGCGGCTCGAATTGGCGAAGCGTAGGGATCGTGCCCATCGCCATTGGGCCCGAGATACTGCTCCCAGAACCAGATCATGTTGTCGCGGGTCAGGCCATAGTCGGTGGCGTTTTCGATGTAAGAAGCACGGTCGAAGTCGTAGTCGATCACCGGACAGAACAGCACCTGATGCTTGATATTCGGTCCACCGCGATCACGCGCCATCAGCGAAACTGCGGCTGAGAGATTTCCGCCCGCGGACGTGCCAGCGACTGCCAGCTTTGAGGCATCGACACCGAGTTCTTCCGCATGCTCCACCGCCCAGACAGTTGCCGCATAACAGTCTTCCGGTGCACATGGGAACCTCACTTCAGGGGCCATCCGGTAGTCGACCGATACCAGTACGGCGTTTACCCGGTTGACCAGCCCCCTCGAAGTAGAGTCTTCGCTATCGAGGTCCCCTACTACCCAGCCGCCACCGTGAAAGAGCATGATCAGCGAATGCGGACCTTCTGTACTAGGCCGGTAAATACGAACCGGAATATCGCCAGCCGGGCCGGGGATAGTCCGCTCGCTGATTTCACCAACCGGTTCCTGTTCAGTTGGAATGGCATTTTTGCCGGCTGCCGAATTGGCGCGTGCCTCGGTGGGTGTGACCTCGGAGTTGTCCGGGAAGCCGAGTGCGGCGCGGCGGACGAGGAGTTCTGCAACCTGGGGATGAAGCGGCATGTACGTCCTTCTGTTTTTCCTTCTTGGGGTCGGTATTTCAGATGTTCGGCTGAAACGTATCAGACATGGTGAATCCATAATTACTTACGGGCAAGCGGAAATTCCGGGTAAAATAGCATTTATCACCGCACAAGCCCCCGGGGAGACTCACCCATGGCAATCCAGACCGAAGACCAGGCAATCAATTCAGTGTTGGAAAACATCGGAACGATGGTCGCGTCGGAGGGCGGATCGCTGGAGTTGCTCGAACTCGACGAATCTTCGATGAAGGTCAAGTACATTGCCGGCACGAACGAAGAGTGCCCGGAATGCGTCCCCATGACCAACGCCGTGTGGCAGTTCATGAAGGTCGCCCTCGAAGTCCACGCTCCCCGGATCACGACCCTCGAAATCGTCGACTAGGTAGCGCGTCCGGAGCCTGGCCGAAGACGACGGTTCAATCGATCTCCTGCAGTACCCCTTTCCTGTAAACCGGCAAACGTTACAGCGACCGATTCATGCTCTTCGGTTCGCGGCAGTTAGCCATATGTGACGGGATTGCCCCTAAAATGTTTCAGTCGAAATATATGGGCGACTCTCTCCCGCAAAAACACAATCAGGGTAGAACCTGACGAGACGAGCATGAAGACCACCGGATTCCGAACCCTTGTGCTGGGCACGCCCTGGCGAAACCTGACCTACTGCATCATCGAGACCGACGAGGGGATCATCGGGGTAGGAGAGGCCCGCGTGCTCGGCAAGACCCACACGGTGATCGAGTACCTCAAGGACGTTGAACGCCACTTCATAGGCCACGACCCGTTCGACATCGAGGCGCTGTATCGCCGCATGACACTGCTGGACTTCGGCAAGGCCGGCGAGGTTGTCTACACCGGCATCGCGCTTGTCGAACTAGCCTTCTGGGACATCATCGGCAAGGCGTGTGGACAGCCGGTTTACAAGCTGCTCGGTGGACAGGTGAAAGACCGGATCCCCGCCTATGCAAACGGCTGGTACACGGTCGAGCGTTCGCCTGAGAGCTTCGCCGAGGCGGCCCGAAAAGTGGTTGACCGCGGCTATCGCGGGATGAAGTTCGATCCGTTTGGCAATGGTGACATGGAACTTGAACGCGCCGAGTTTTACAGGTCGCTCGACCTGATCGAGGCGGTTGCTTCGGTGGCAGGTACCCGTGCGCAAATAATGATCGAGATGCACGGCAGGTTCGCGCCCGTTCAGGCCCGCGAGATCGCCCGCCATATCGAGCAGTACAACATCGGCTGGATCGAGGAACCTGTCCGACCCGGCGATGTGCCTGCCCTGCAGTCGGTGAGACAGCACACATCGCTGCCAATCGCGACCGGTGAACGCCTGTATGGGGCTCCGGAGTTCCGCGAAATCTGGGGCAGCCAGACGGTCGATGTGCTGCAACCCGATATTACGCAGACCGGTGGGATATTCGAGGCGAAAAAGATCGCTTCAACAGCCGAGATTTACTCGATCATGGTGGCACCGCACAACGTGGGCGGGATCGTCTCGACGATGGCCGCGCTGCATCTTTGCCTGACGCTTCGCAACGCCAAGATCCTTGAACACTTCAACGACTTCGCCGACCCGCATGTGAAGAAGGCGGGAAGCGGTTATCCAGAGGTTGTCGATGGCTACTTCCCGGTGCCCGACAAGCCGGGCTGGGGCATCGAGCTCGACGAGGATTTTATTAAAGCGAATCCGCCTGAATACACCGCGTCGGGAATCATCGCCGACCCCGGCCTGAACATGTTCGAAAACGCCGACTGGGCAAGGCGCGGGCAGGACGAGTAGGGTTGGCACGACTGAATTTTGGAGGGTACGAGCAGCCGACACATCAAAAGCCAACACCGGACTTCCCGACCCCAGTGGAGGGATCTCGGGGAAGCGACGCTGAACCGTAAACCGTGAGTTGGCATCTTCTGAAGAATCACTGTTTCGTCTGAGGTCCCTCCACAGGGGTCGGTAAATCGATATTCACAGGACCCGATGGTCGATACTGCGGCCCCTCCTTGCCCGGTCACCCGCTCGCGCCTAAACTTCCGCCACTGTCAGATTTCAACGCATCGTGTGTGAAGAAGGCGAACGGAAACGACAAATGCAGATTTCGGCTGGTGCTTTAGATTTTGAGTGGATGGGCGACTGGGCGCAACTCCCATCTGCCGATTCCGTTGCCCGGGGCTGGGCCCATCATGGAGCGGCCTTTTCGACCGAGGGCCAGATCGTCACTTTTCACCCGACCGAATCGCTGGTGGTGATACTTACCACCGATGGCAAACTGGTCCGCTCGTTCGAGGTGACGATCATCGAGGCGCACGGTCTGACGCTGGCTACCCACGGCTGCATCCAGTCGATCTGGCTTGCCGACAACGGCCGCAAGCGGGATCCCGACCACGACTATGAATACATGCCCGATCCGCCGGTCGGGAAGGTGATTCGGGTTTCTATGACGGGTGAGGTGGAGTTGGAGCTTGAAACACCATCCCATCCCGCCTATGACGCGGGCCTGTTTTCGCCGACCAGCGCCATTGCATTTGATGACCGGTGCGACGGTAACGGTGATATCTGGGTGGCCGACGGTTACGGGCAAAGCCTCGTCCATCGTTATAACGCGGCGGGCGATTATGTTTCCACGGTCGACGGGACGGAGGGGTCAGGGAGGTTCGACTGTCCTCACTCGCTGTGGATCGACACCCGGCCCGCCACACCCGAACTGCTCGTGGCCGACAGGGCCAACGGCAGAGTGCAGGTGTTCGATATGGAGGGCGGCTATATCCGGACGATCGGTGCGGACTACTTCGACCGGCCGACGGTGTTTGCGGACTATGGCGAGAACGTGCTGGTCGGTGAGTTGAACGCCCGGGTGACCGTTGTGGGTCCCAACGACGAGCTGGTCGGGTACCTCGGCGACAACACGCCGGTTTCCGAAGAACCGGCCTGGCCGAACGAGCCCGACGAAAACGACATTCCCCGCCGCACTTCACGGCTGGTCGAAGGACTGTTCAACAGCCCCCACGGCATTACATCGGACAACGATGGCAACATCTATGTAACCGAATGGCTGATCGGCGGCAGATACACCAAGCTGCGGAGGGTTGGGTAGCTTGCAGTCGCCCCTAACGAGGCCGTTTCTGCACTCGAGGCGGCTCACCGTCCGTCATCTCGACTGCAGCGGGGAGAGCCCACGTCAACTTGCGCGTAAGATATTCCTATAGCAACCGGCCCATTTCCCGACCCCAGTGGAGGGATCTCGGGGCGGCGACTCGGGATGGCAAGGATGGAGTTCCCTGACTCGCTTGATCCTTCCGCGCTGGCACAGATCCTGAATCAGCCTTTCAACCCATTTGACCCTTCGACAAGCTCAGGATGGCGGGCTCAGGATGACCGGTAGGCACTCCGATCTTTCAAGAAACGCGACGGCCAGCTCAGCCCGACGCCCAGTCACCGTAGATCGGGTACTGGCTGGCGATTATCTCTATGTAGGCCGGCTGGTTCGACTGGTTGGCCGCGAAGGCGCGTTCCAGAGCCGGAATAACCTCTGAGGGCTCCGTTACGCGCTCGGTCTGCCAGCCGATATGTTTGATCGCCTCGGACATGTTGATCTCGTCAGGGCCTAGCACATCGAACGTAAAGGGATCGTGACCTTCCCCCCAGAAACCCGGGCCGTAGCCTGCGAAACCGCCGTTGTTGATGTGGACGATAGTGAGCCCCAGTTGCAGCCGGTTGAGCACCTCGAAGTTGCCCAGCATGTAGCTGAGCGCCGCATCGCCGATAACCGCAACACACTGTCGATCGGGGTGCGCAAGCTTCGCCGCGGTAACGACCGGGAAGCTGAAACCGAGCGACGAAACGTTGCCCCACCCCAGGAAGCCGCGCGGGATAAGCGTTTCGTAAATCGTGCTGAGCTGGTCGCGGGTGTTGCCGGATTCGTGCGTCACAAACGACGCCTCCCGATCGAGGGTCTTCATCAGGTCGCCGTACACCCGGTAGGGGTTGATGGGCTTCTCGTCGGAGACCATCACCTCGCGAATCCCCGCCAGCGCAGTGTCCGTGGCGGCTTTGATGTCGGCTGAAACATCGGCCCGGCTGCTCGGAGTTTCGCCCAGCTCGGCGACAAGGGCCAGCAACGTTTCCCGCGCATCGCCGACTATCGCGAACGAAGTCGGGTAGAGCCGGTTGATATCGAATTCGTCGATGTTGCACTGGATGATCGTCTTGTCCACCGCACCGGGAACGCCGTGGCCGAACCGTCCCGGCGAGAGACTCGCACCGATCGCGAAAAACACGTCGGCCTCGTTCATGTAGCTCACTACGTGGTCGCCCCGCACACCGACTGAAAGCGGGTGGTTCTCGGGGAACGCTCCCTTGGCCTTGAGCGTGGTGACGACCGGGAGGTTTGCCTTTTCGGCAAATGCGAGTAGTTCGTCGGTGGCGTTGGCGTACAGCACACCTTCGCCAACGAAAAGCAGGGGCTTTTTCGCCGCGTTAATGGCCGCGACCGCAGCCGCGACATCGTCGGGATCGGGCAGGGACTTCCATCCCTTTGGCGAGAAGTATGGATCGGCGGTTTCATCGTACGTCGCGGCCGCGTTTGGGATCCCGAGCACGACGGGTCCGGGCCGACCCGTCCGCAGCATCGTGTAGGCGCGCCGCATGAATTCGGGCACGCGTTCTGGCTGGTCGATATAGCCGTACCACTTCGAGACGCCACGGAGGGTGGCAGCCTGGTCCCAGCGGGTGTTTTCGGTGGTCCCTGCCGCTACCGCATCGACGATACAGAGTACGGGCGAACCGTCTTCGTAGGCCTGTGCGATGCCGGAGTACGCGACCTGGGCGCCTGCTCCGTTGATGCCGCCAGAAAAGGTGCAGACGCCGATCTTGTTGCCGTTGTTGATTCTCGAAAAGGCGTCGGCCACGGCCACGGCGTAGCGGTCGTCGCGCATCATCAGAAGCTTCAATCCTTCGCGGCCAAACGAGTTGTTGACCTTGCTTACCGGAAACGTGGAAACCCACGGCACGTTTTCGGCCTTGAGAATTCTTGCGATGCCGGTTGCAACGTCGATGGTCATGCGATTGTTCCTTATGCGAAGCTCAAGGTGGAGAATGGCCAGCGATCAGTTGAAATGTCGGTGCCATCGTTACGGCGGGATTGTATCTGGACAATCGACCGGGTGAACACTCCGATTGCGGAATCGTGGCGCTGAGCTACCTCAGCTCTCATCTATCGAGACCGCGTGTAATGGGCCAATCCGGGCATACAGCTAACATAGCGCCGGGCGCCGGGTTGGGAATTGCCAGGCCGCATCGCCACTTCCGATCAGCGACCAGGGGATTGCTGTGTCCGAGCATTTATATTTCAAAGGTCGAACGCGCCTGACGTTTGCCACCCTCAGCGGCGATGCCGACGGTGTTCGGAGACTGTTAGAGAGCGGTGCCGATCCGAACCGACCCAACGATTGTGGTGATTATGCTCTTATTCTGGCAACCACAAATAACAATCCAGACGTAGTACAAAACCTGCTGCGTGCAGGTGCCAGCCCGAACGAAACCGACAGCACGGGCCGCACCGCTTTACAACTGGCTGTGCGATACGGCTACTGGCAAATAGTCGAAATTCTGGGCGGCCGACGCCCTGCTCCAGGGCTGGCGCAGCTTCGGCATATCACTGGGATTTTCTTCAGAATTTACGATTCGATCAGGTCGTGAATTGTCGCTGGAGGGCTGGTGGTGAGTAACGAAGGTCAGATCACAAAACCCGTTTTCGCCAGCGGTCTACCAGGCCGAGTCCTGCCTCGAATATGCCCTGTGCGTCTACAGCGAAGTGGCGGTAAAGGTCGGCACGCGAACCCGACTGGCCGTAGTTGGTAACGCCGAGCACGGTGGACGGGCAGTCGAGCGCCGCACCCAGGAAAGCCATCGAATGCGGATGCCCGTCGATGACGCTCAACACCGGCTGACCGATCTCGCGGTCATTAAGTAGATCAAGCGGATCCCATCGGGTGTCGTCTGTTCCGGCCTGTTCGTTAGCATGAGCTGCGTTCAACTGCCTGAACAGCAAATCAGGGCTGGTGACGATGAACAGGCTCACCCCAATTCCTTCCCGTTCCAGTAGTTCGATCGACCCGATCGCCTCATCCACCATCGCGCCAACGGCAAAAACGCTCATCACAGCTTCGGAATCAGCCGGGGCGCTTCGGAACCGGTAGCAGCCTTTAAGAACGTCCTGTCGCAGTTGGCCCGATTCCGCAGGGAACAGAGTCTGGTCAACCGGTTTCGTGCTGAATCGTAGCAAATACGACTCCCCTTCACCGGATCCAATGGATCTCACTGCGTCGAGCAAAATCCACTCGACCTCCCTGGCAAACGCCGGTTCGAAATAAGTAATGCCGGGTGTATTGATGCCCAGTGAAGGGGTTATGAGGCCCTGGTGCGCACCGCCTTCGGTACTCAGTGAAATGCCCGATGGAGTGGCAACCAGGATGAACCGCGACTCCTGGTACAGACCGTTAATCAGGGCGTCGGTCGCACGGGCAATAAATGGGTCGTACACCGTGCCGATCGGCACAAGCCGCCTGCCCGACATCCGGTCGGAAAGTCCGAGCTGCGCCAGCAGCAGGAACATGTTCATCTCGCTCAGGCCGAGCTCTATGTGGCGTCCGTCCGGCTTCTCAATCCACTTCAGTATCCGCTCACCAAAGCCCAGGTAGTCGAGCTCCTCCTGCTTCGACCAGACGGCCACCCGGTTGATCCAGGATGCAACACCTGTCGACGTCGCGACATCTGCAGAGACCGTGACAATACGGCTTGTCGATTCGGGCGACGTGCGGTCCAGTTCGACCAGCATCCGCCCGAACGCATCCTGGGTCGATGTGACATTCGGGATTGAGAGCCGGGTTTCGTTGAACCTCAGCGGAGGTTCAGGCTTGCTGCAACGCATGCCGAGCCTGCCTGCCGCGCTGGCGATGTACTTCCCTTCTGGCGTGCCTGCTGCAAATTTGACCCACGGATTTGCCGCATCCCGATCTGTCAACTCGGCAAATTTTGCAAACTGATCGGAAGTCAGCACGGCCGCATGATTGCGGGGATCGGCGGCACTTTGCAGACCCCAGCCCTTAACTGTGTAAGCAAATATAGCGGTTGGGCCCGATGTGCTTGATGCCTCGTTCAGCAAGCGTACGAGATAGCCAACGTCGTGACCGCCAAGGTTTGTGATCCGCTCGTAAAGTTCCCCATCGCCGGAACCGCCGATGCACATGTCGATATCGCTGCGGCCCAGTTCGGAACCGTCAAGAAGTCTGGTACGTACCTCACCCTCGCCAGCCACCAGCAGTCCCTGGTATTCCTCGTTCGACATGTCGTCGATGCGTGTGCGCAAGGCCTCGCCGCCGGGACGCTCCATGAGTTCCGTAAGTCGGTCGCCATACTTGGCGGTCAGGACCGTCCAGCCGTTGGCGTTGAGCATGTCCATGAACTGCCGAACGCGAATACCGGGAACGACGCGGTCGAGGCTTTGCCGGTTGACATCGACGATCCATGTGCAGCGGTCGAGTCCAGCAAGCGCAGGTTCGATTACGGCTTCCCACATCGACCCTTCGTCTAGCTCCGCATCACCGAGATGCGCGTAAAAACGCCCGGAAGTTGATTGAAGCCCGTGCGTGTCAAGATAGTCACGCGTCAGTGCCCCGAAGGCCGCCGCCGGACCTGCGAGTCCCACTGAACCGGTAGAAAAATCTACCGTTTCGGGGTCTTTGGTCCGGCTCGGGTATGCCTGTAGTCCGCCAAAGGCGCGGAACTTTTCAAGATACGGTTCGTCAAGGTTCCCCAGCAGGTACTGGATGGCGTGGAAGACCGGCGAGGCGTGGGGTTTGATGGCGATGCGGTCTTCGCTTTTAAGCACCTCTAAGAAGAGGGCTGTCAGAATTGCGACCGATGATGCAGAAGACGACTGGTGCCCCCCGACCTTCGTACCATCGGTGTTTGGTCGGACGTTATTGGCGTGGTTAACGATGGCCGTTGCCAGCCACAAAACCTGGTCCCGCACGCTTGCTCGCACGCTGGCGTGTGCCTGATCGGTATGCTGTTTCGTTACCCTGACCATGACCTCTCCTGCAGTTCAAATGGCAGGCATCACCCATACCCGCGCCCGGAGGGCACCCATCTCCCTCACAGGGAGATGGGACTTGTCACATCCTCCCTATAAGGGAGTTAGAGGGTGGGTCGAGCCTGTCGATTGGCGTTAGTCGACAAGACGAGCGGCACATCATCCATACTAAATGACCAACCATGACCGTTACCAATCGCCCTAACATAGCGCGTATCTCAAAGAGCCGTCGCTATCGCTACACGCTCACCCGCGAGTTTGGTGGCGATTCGACCTGCCTGTTCATCATGCTCAATCCGTCGAGCGCCGATGCCGTGCAGGACGACCCGACGATCCGCCGGTGCATCGGGTTTGCGAAGCGAGAGGGTTTTGGTCGGTTGGAAGTCGTAAACCTCTACGCGTTCCGCAGCAAGTCTCCTTCCGCTTTGTTCGCTGATCTCGACCCTGTTGGGCCCGACAATACTGGCGAGATTCGGAAAGCGCTAGGCCGAGCCGATGTGGTGATCGTCGCGTGGGGCAACAACGCTCGCAATAACGCTAATGCTGACAGAACGGGCGAAGTGATGGCCTTGATCGAACGTTCAGTCAAGCCGGTGAAGTGTTTCGGGTTTACCGGACGGGGTCAGCCCAGACACCCGCTGTATCTCCCCTCCGATGCAGGGCTGGTGCCGTTCTATCGCTAGGTCGCCGGTGCTCGGCGGTCGTGCAGTGGACCGGTTACTTCCACGACGCAACGGTTCAACCCACTTGCATTGACAGACCCAGGGCATGCTCTCCCTCAGAAGCACAACCTTCCCAATTGTGCCCGCCACCCACCGATCTCTCGGAAAACATGCCGATGGCACCGGTGGCACCGGCTACACGTAATCGTTTCGTAATGCAATGGATCAGATACTTAGCTCCATGTACAAAGCGCGTGGAAGTTAACTCCACTTTCGCAGCGATTTTATTCATTTTGCGCAGGGCCGGCTAATCTCCGGCCAAAAATTCCTCCGAAGCAGGCCCGGACATGATGTCCGGGCCTTTGCTTTTGCCCTTCGGTTTGCCTTTCAGTTAGCCCTTCGGTTTGCCCGATTTCCTTCATTCCCTGCAAACCCGTGCCAGACCTATTTGCATTGTAGAACATTTGTTCTACAATGGGTCTCCCGGCCAGGGGCAGCACGTCGAGCGACGGCTTTTCTGACCTCTGGCTTTAGCCCTATCGGCACCACGGCACGCGCGATAAATGAGACGAGCCATATCCAATTTCAAAACATCCTCTGCCTCGCGGCGCACTGTCGGCTTACGTCCCGCTCCTTCCGTGCGCGCCGTTGATCAAAATGCCAGAGTTATCGCCTGTCTGCGAATACCAAACTTCCCCTGGCAGGTGGAGGTAGCGAGGAAGCCCGAACTTCAAGATCGGTCGGCCATAGTTGCCGGAAGGGCGATCGACCTTGCCGAAGAGTTGACTAATTCGGATAGCGATTCTCTTTCGGTACGCGTTGTGCTCGCGGCGTCTCCTGACCTTGCCGATGCGATGCCGGGTATGCCGCTCACCGAGGCGATGTCACGCCACCGCGGGGTGCTTCTCATTGAGGCCGACACCCCGCTTTATGCGCTGGTGTTCGACGAGATAATCGAGAATCTCGAGCATCTGGTCCCCGATATCGAGGCGACAGCTCCGGGGCTTGCCTACGTGGGTATCTGGGGACTCGAAGGTCTGTACGGCGACGATGCCCACGTGGTGCGGTTGCTGGCGAGCGCGGTCGACAGTTTCGACCTGCGGATTGGCGTTGGCGACAACAAGTGGCTGGCCTATGCCGCTTCCCTTCTGAGCCGTGCAAGCAGTGGCCGCAAGGTAACGGGCGAGCCGGGTCGGTTCCTCGATGGCTTCCCCGTAGATTCCCTGCCCGTCCCCTATCAATTGATTAAGCGGCTCCATGCCTTCGGTCTCACGACGATGGGCCATATCGCCGACATTCCGCGCGGCCCTATGGAAGCGCAGTTCGGCCGGGCTGGCGGCGCTGCCGGAGCTTGACGTGCCGCTTGTCGTGGGCACTCGCCCGGCCGACGTCGACGGACGTCGCTGCAATCAAGCCTTCGTCTGGACGCCCGACGCCGAGCCATCCTCGCCGCACACCAAGCAACACATCCCGGACTCGCCCGGCTACCGCGAGACGACTTGGACCGAGCCCGGCCGCGCGAGCTTCGAGGTCAGTGAAGTCGACGACCTGCGCGTCGGCTTCTTGATCTGCACCGACATCATGTTCACGGAGCACGCACGCGAGTACGGCCGTAGCGGCGTCGACTTGATCGTGGTGCCGCGCGCCATGCCACCGGGCGCGTCGCACACCTTCGATGTCGCCCTCCGCATGACCGCCATCGTATCGGGCTGCTGGGTGGCCTCGTCGAATCGTGGCGGGCAAGATTCGGCCGGCGAGCCGTTCGAAGGGCGCGGATGCGTGATCGACCCACTCGGCAACACCGTGGCGCAGACCTCCGCCCACCAGCGCCTGCTGGTACACGAGATCTCGACGGACTTCTCCGACTGGAAGAAGTCCGTCTATCCCTGCAACGTCGTTTAGTCGCCCGTTAGCG
>CAJWWK010000047.1 GCA_913048295.1 uncultured Dehalococcoidia bacterium | reverse complement strand
TTTGCCACAGCCGGATTCGCCAACGAGTCCGAAGGTTTTTCCGTGTTCGATATCGAAGCTGACGTCGTCGACGGCCTTCAGATAAATCTTTTTGCCAAAGCCCAAGAACCCACCGCCGACCTGGTACCACTTTCTGAGGTTGCGGATCGAGATGATCGCGTCCGAACTTGGATTGACGCCAGGCGCCGATGGGACGACGGCTGATCCGGTGGTTGGTTGTTCAAGAGTAGTTGTCATGTGTCGTTATCGATTTCCGTGGTTTTTCGTGTTTGCCGGTTTGCCTGTTATTCGGCTGGCATCAGGTGGGCGTATTTATCGTATTCAGCTACCGAGCTCCTTGAGAGCTGGACCCAGTGGTCGGGTTCGACCTCTACCAGGGGCGGTCGTCGCTCGGCATCTTCGGGGGCGAATTCCAGTGTCGACCGCGGTGCAAATGCGTCGCCGGGCGGAAGGTTGTAGAGGAGCGGCGGCTGGCCTTCGATCTGGGGCAACCGACCGGTTTTCTCTTCAAGCTTCGGCACTGAACCGATGAGTGCCTTGGTGTACTCGTGTTTCGGCTCGTTGAAGATGGTCCTGACGTCGGATAGTTCGACGATGCGCCCTGCATACATGACGGCGACACGGTCGCACATTTTTGCCACGATTCCAAAGTCGTGGGTAATGAAGACGATGGCGACTCCCTCTTCCTGCTGGATTTGCCGGAGCAGTCGGAGGTATGCGGCCTGGATCGTAACGTCGAGCGATGTAGTTGGCTCGTCGGCGATGATCACGGACGGTGCCGATGAGATACCAATGGCCCCGACGACACGCTGTCGCATGCCACCGGAGAGCTGGTGTGGGAAGTCTTTGGCGCGGACTTCGGGGGCAGGGATTCGAACCTTTCGCAGCGAATCGACGATCTTGTCCCAGAGAACGGCGCCTTTCAGTTTCTGGTGAATCCTGATGGCTTCGCCGACCTGGTTCTGAATATTGAACACCGGGTTGAGCGCCTGCATTGGGTCCTGAAGGATGATGGATATTTCACCGCCACGGACCTCTGTCATTTCGCCTTCCGTGAGTTCGAGCAGGTTGCGGCCGTTGAGGACGACGGTCCCGCCGACTATGTGTCCTGGGGGTGAGGGAACGAGCCGCATGAGAGAGAGTGCGGTGACCGATTTTCCGGAGCCTGATTCACCTACGATACCGAGGGTTTCGCCCCGCCTGACGTGGTAGTTGACTCCGTCGACCGCCTTCACGGTTCCCCAGCGGGTGGTGAAGTGTGTCTGGAGGTCGGTTACTTCAAGAACGACCTCATCGGTTAACGCAGTCCCTCCGAAACCATCCGTGTCCACTGTAACGGCATCAGAGATGGTTGCTTCCGTCTCTTCTACTGCGGTGTCGGTGGATTCTGCCATTATGGGTCCCCTGTCCTAGTTGCCGCGTCCAACGAGCCGTCGCACAGAAAATCCGATTGTACGACTCGTTATCAATATTCCAATTTAATCTCGGCGGTTTATAAATAACACCGCTTGAAGTGTCCGGCACGATACCAAATTTCGGGAACGAAAGCTACCGTTGACCGCGTTCACAGGGCTCTAAATTCCGAGTTCAGCTTCGAGCTCGTCAAGGGCTCCGTCTATCGCGTCGACGATGAAGTCGATTTCATCGCTGTTAATGGACAGTGGCGGGCAGATGGAGATGACGTCTCCGGCCCTGAAGCTGACAATGTTGCGGTCGAAGAGCATTTTAGGTAATTGTTTTGCCAATCCTGTATCGGCCGGGAAAGGTGTCTTGTTTGCACGGTCGGAAACAAGCTCGACCGCGGCCAGAAGCCCGAGGCCGCCGCGCACGTCACCGACCATCTTGTGGCTGAAAAGTTCCAGCAGCTTTTCGTACAGGTAGTTGCCCATCCGACGGGAGTTTCCCACGAGGTCTTCCCGCTCGAAGATCTTGAGGTTGGCGAGGGCGGCCGCAGATGCCACCGGGTGGCCGCCAAACGTGATGAGGTGTTTGAACGTTTCGTTCGGTCCGCCCACGAAAGCGTCGGCGATCTTCTTTGTAGCTATCGCGGCCCCGAGCGGTGCGTAGCCACTGGTGATGGCTTTGGCCACGGCTGTGACATCGGGCTGGACGCCCCAGTTCATGGGCCCGAACCATTCGCCCGTGCGTCCAAAACCGGTAATTACTTCGTCTGCAATGAGAACGACATCGTACTTGTCGGCGATCTCCCGCAGTCGCTGCCAGTACTCGGCCGGGGGTACCTGGATGCCGTAGGCTGCTGAGATCGGTTCTGCGATCATTGCGGCGACGGTTTCGGGTCCCTGGTGGACGATAACTTCTTCAAATTCGTTGGCGCACTTGATCGCCACGTCGACAGGGTCGCCCGCGAAGGGCAGTCGGTAGGAGTTCCAGTTGGTGACGTGGAGCGCGCCGGGCATTTCGGGTCCCATGGGGTCGGCCGCTGGGTTTCGGCCCAGGCTGACTGCCATCGCGGTGCCGCCGTGGTAGGAGTAGCGGCGGCTGATGACCTTGAACGCGCCGCCCTTGCCGTTTAGCTGGGAATACTTTTTCGCCATCTTGACGGCGGTTTCGACGGCTTCTGAGCCGCCTGAGACGAAGAACGACCTGGCCCCGTGGTCGGGATACAGTTCAGCCACTTTGCCAGCGAGTTCGATCTGGGGGAGGGTTGAACCTCCTGCCGGCGGCGAGTCGATAGCCATCGTCTGTGCGTAAACGGCGTCGGCAATCTCTTTGCGTCCGTAGCCTGCAGACTTGTACCAGAGGCCGGCCATGGCATCGAGATAACGATCTCCGTTTACGGTCTCGACCCAGACGCCATCACCTTTTACGTAGATTTTCAGGTGCCCGCGCCAGTCGTTGGTCTGGACGGCGTGCATGAACAAGTGGTCTCCAGCGATTTGCTGGAGTTCTTCTATTCGTTCACCGTTCAGGGTTTCGGGCGTAGTGGTCGAGGTCATCGGAGGCTCCGTAGCGCGACAGGAAATGGTTTCCAGGCAATGTGCCGTTGGCCAATTCTATGTCCCGGATTATCGCCGGTCTATCGCTGATCGGTAGTTTGCCGGTGATATACTGGGACCACAATGGAATCACAGTTCGGTATCGATGGCCGGTCGGCCGGTTTGTGCCTCTGTATTTGCGGGCGCCAGATGGGGGTTTGGTAAGGCTCGATTCGAACGGATAATCAGCATTTTCTCGATCCCCTCGGCGAATTTTGGCCAGGGGTTTTTTATTGCCCGAATTTAGCCGGGTCACAAATATAAAAATCTGCCCGTTTTGGTGCCGGTACCGAGCAGCCCCAGATGGGAATGGAACAGGACAGGGAGCGGAACCTATATGGCTTCGGCAATGCAGAGTATTTCGCCTGCGGAACTGAAAAGCGTCAACGACCGGCTCGAGGCCGGTACGCCTGAAGACGCGTTGAGGTGGGTGGACGAGACGTTTGGTGGCGCGGCCGCCCAGATGTCGAGTTTCGGTCTCGAAGACCAGGCGTTGTTTCATATGTACTGGACCGTAAACCCGGATGCCCGGTTGATGACGCTCGACACGTTGCGGTTGCCGACCGAGACGTATTCGCTGTTCGATCAGACGAAGTTGCGGTACGGGGTGGAGGTTGAGTTCTTTTACCCCGACATGAGCGCGGTGATAGAGATGGTGAAAGAGCGCGGTAACAACCTTTTTTACAAGGGCGTTGAGAACCGCAAGTTATGCTGCGGGGTGCGCAAGGTAGAGCCGCTTGCCCGCGCGCTTGCGGGTCTGGATGCGTGGGTTACGGGGTTGCGCCGCGACCAGGGCATGGACCGTGGTTCGATCGATATTATCGAGTGGGACGAGGCACACGGGAATTACAAGGTGAACCCGCTGGCCAACTGGTCGTTCGAGCAGGTGCGGGAGTTCGTCGATGCGAACGAGATTCCGTATAACGAGTTGCACGACAAGGGGTATCCGAGCCTTGGCTGCGCCCCGTGCACACGTGCTGTTGAGCCGGGCGAGGACATCAGGGCCGGACGCTGGTGGTGGGAGAGCGACCCAAACGCGAAGGAGTGCGGGATTCACGTGGTGGCGCCTGCCGCGCGCTAGGCGGGGCGGAGGCGGATGTCGGACGATACGTTGTAGCCGAGCACGGCCGTTTCTTCGCCGATCAGCAGCGTGACTACGCCGCGGTAGGGCGCGACATCGGCCACGACCACCTCGACGCCGGGCAGGACGCCGCTTTCCTGCAGATAGGCGACCAGTTCGGCGTCGTCTTCGGGAATCCGATCGACGATCATCGCCTTGCCGTTGGGCACCTTGTCGAGTGTCACGACCCCCCGTGGTTCGCGATAGCCGCTACCCGGGATCGGCTGTCCGAAGGGATCGGTCTTCGGGTTTCCGAGTCGTTGCTGGATTCGTTTTTCCAGGGCGTCTGAGAGCGCGTGTTCGAGCATATGGGCCTCGGCGTCGACCTCGTGGAGTGGAACACCGAGGAGGTCGACGACCATGCGCGCTGCCAGACGGTGCTTCCGGATCATCGATTCGGCGAGTTGCCGTCCTTTATGTGTGAGGTCGATATCGCGTGTTTCGCCGAGTCGGATCAGGCTTTCGCGCTCCATCCGTCTGAGCATGCCGGAGACCGCGGGTAGCGACGTGCCGAGGTTTTCGCTTGCTGGCACTCGCCTTAATTGTCGTACCAGGTTGGCGTTGGTGACCTGTGTCCCGCGTTCCTGCACGACGTAGATAGACAGCAGGTAGTTTTCCATCGCCTGTGTGAGGCGAGGTGCTGACCGTGGTGGGTTTTTCTGCATGAGCTGGTTCGCTGTTCGAGTGTTACGCGCCTTCATGCGAAGGGCAGGTTACTGACTATGGTACGTCATTACTTCGTATGTGCGAAGCGATTTGGCCGGGCTGGCCCCGCATACTTGTCACCTGGCGTGTCCTGTCATGATTGTGCCTGGTTCGAGCGAACCGATCGGGAACGCGCGTTTGGTCGGACTTCCACCGGGTATGTCTGGAGCACCTGAACTGACACCACGCACGCTAGATCGCCCACCTTTCGCGATAGACTGCGGGCCATGACCACCGATTCCGCAGAGAGCGGTGCCGCCAACAGGTGCTTTGGTAATGGCAGCCCGATTTACGAGGCGTATCACGATGAGGAGTGGGGGGTGCCGATACATGACGACCGGCACCTTTTTGAGTTGTTGATTCTCGAAGGGGCGCAGGCCGGGCTCAGCTGGGAGACGATTCTCAAGCGCCGTGCGACATACCGCGTTGCGTTCGACGTTTTCGAGATAGTTAAAGTGGCTGGATACGGTGCGGAAAAGATTGCAGAGTTACTTGAGGACGAAGGGATCATCAGAAACCGGCTCAAGGTGAACGCAGCGGTAAAAAACGCGAATGTCGTTCTGGGAATCCAGCGTGAGTCAGGGTCGTTTGACGCCTATTTATGGTCCTTTGTCCCCGATGGAAGGCCGATGCAACCCGATCGCGCCTCAATGGGCAACGTACCGGCCGAAACACCGGAGTCGGAGGCACTCAGCAAAGACCTGAAAAAACGCGGCATGACCTTCGTGGGACCGACGATCATGCAGGCATTCATGCAGTCGGCCGGGCTGGTCAACGACCATCAGATCACCTGTTTCCGTCACGAGCCAATCAAACGGTTGTTCGGGGTCCATGTTTTTCAGAATCCTGACCGGTAAGGTTCGTACTCGAATTCCAGAGCCGGCCTGTGCGATTTTGCGTCACAGCCATCGAGTGCGAGCCTTTGCGAGCGAATCACGGCACGACACGGGCCGCTACGGTGCAGGCACCGATGCCGCGGCCACTGCCGGGGCAACTAGCGGTAAATTGCCTGCGAATTGCGGTTGCGCTCATTAGATGGTGGCTCGGGTTAGCCTTTGGCTCGAGCCCTTATGAACAGGATCACGCTGATTACGATCAGCCAGATCCAGTAGAGGACGTAAGGCCCGAAGGCGGTCTGGTCGGTCCAGAAGTATCGGCCAACCAGCAGTGCCAGCGCAATAACGACGCTCGACCAGCCAATCCAGGTGGCAAATACCCTGGTCTGCAACGAACTAATTCCCGAGATCGAACAACGTGCGGCTCATCTCGGGACTCAATCCATCTTCAACCCTGAAAATGGCCATCGACCAAAACAGGGTAGCAATCAGACCAATTACCGCCACGATCCGGCCAAATGCCATCGCTGTGGTCGAGCCGATATTTGCGCCGCTTTCTGCGCCCCAAAGGGCGTTCCAGACAACGACGGCAAATGCCATGAACGGAATAACCGATAGCGATGCGAGGAAACTTCCGGTCCACACCAGATCGACATCGCGGTCGGCGAAGAACTGAGCGATTTCTGCCGATTGGGCATCGAATTTCGGTTCCGATCCGCCCGCCTTGAGCATCGTCTGTGAAACGAGCTGAAGTAATACGAAGACGATCCCGCCAAGTGCTTCCATCTGGGCCAATCTTGCGTTGGTCATATCGTCACTCCCGATGGTGAATGAAACGATTTAGCGCTCAACTGCCAGAGATTATGACGAGTCCCCTCGTATATCTAATATTTCCTCCAGTTATCGGAGCAACAACTTCATGTCCCCGATACCACTGCGACTGCGCTCAGCCCGCGAACGACGTGCGATGGAAGCGGCGGTGACTTATGGTCAACGTAACCGCTCTGGTGGTGTCGTTCAACTGGCTGCCTGTTCGAGTTGTTGCGGACCTCGAAACGGGCGAGCGATCTGGTAGAGTTGCGGGCCTTGCAGGAGGGCTGGAAAGTTACCGTGGGCGATTCAAAACTTGAGTTGATGGCGCACCTGATGCGTCGGGCCGGATTTGGAGCGTCGCGCGACGAGCTTGAGCGGCGTGTTGCGGTGGGTTACGAAGCGACCGTCGAGGAGCTTCTCGACCCGGAGCACCAGGAGCCGGTCGACTACTACGAGTTTCTGCGCTATTACCCGAACTGGTGGAAGCCGGGAACGATGGGTGGCCGGGGTCATGCGGGATGGGTGTTCCGGATGATAAATACCCGTGCCCCGCTGCAGGAAAAGCTGTGTCTTTTCTACCACCAGTTGTTTGCTACCGGCGTATCGAAGGTCGATCACTACGACGAGATCGAAGACATGATCGACATGTTTCGCGAGAAGGGGATGGGCCACTACAAGACCGTTCTGATGGCAGTGGCGCGCAACCCGGCGATGCTGTTCTGGCTGGATAACCACGAGAACCATGCGACATCGGTCAACGAGAACTGGGGCCGCGAGCTGCTTGAGCTTTTCACGATGGGTATCGGGAACTACACCGAGACGGATGTCCGGGAGTGTTCGAGGGCCTTTACGGGATGGACGCTTACCCATAAGTTGCCGCGGTTTCACATGGGTCGCTGGGACTGGGAGTTCGAGTTCAGGCCTGAGGACCATGACGACGGCGAGAAGGTGTTTCTGGGGCAGACCGGGAGCTTCGACGGCGAGGAAATAGTCGACATCATCCTTGCCCAGCCGGCGACGGCGGCGTTCATTGCACGCCATCTTTACAGCTTCTTCGTGGCGGACGAACACCAGGTGCCTGCGTGGTCGGTTACGCCGCCGAACGATCCCGAGGCCGTGCAGGTGATTGCCGATGTGTTGATCGAGAGCGATTACCACATGGGAACGGCGCTGCGGTTCATTTTGAATTCAGATTTCTTCAAAGCGGCCTTGTTCGCCAAGGTGAAGAACCCGACCGAGGTTGTTGTTGGGACCCTGAGGCTTATCGAGGATTCGCATCGAGCTTCGCCCGACCTGATGGGCTGGTGCATCGATATAACCAACATGGGGCAGGACCTGATGAACCCGCCGAGCGTCGAGGGCTGGCATTCCGGGATCGAGTGGATCAACAGCGGGACGCTTATGAAGCGGACCAACTTTGTTGCGGAGTTGATAAGCGATCAATCGCGTTCCGGGGTGGCGAGCATCATGGACCGCATCAGGATGGCGGGCGATTCGCCGAGTGCGGTTGTTGATGCCTGTCTCGACGTGTTGGGGCCGCTTGATATTGCAGCCGGGGCGAGGCAGGAGTTGATCGAGCATGCGGAGTCGCTCGGCCCTATCGACTGGAGCGACGATTCGCCTGAAGAGGGTGGATCGGCCAGGGTTTCGGAGATTATTCAGCTGATCGTTTCGCTCAGGGAATACCAGTTCGCGTAGACGTATTTGCAGCACCCGGCCGTTATCAAGTCCGGGGCCAAAATAGCCAGGAGATAGTCAAAATCGCCACCCAGAAAAAAGAACCGGTAATAATTGTTCTCCAACTCACCGGTGGCAACGACTACCTGAACACGGTGGTACCGCACGCCGACCCGCTGTATCGCGACTATCGCCCGTCGGTGGGTGTGGCCGAAGACGACGTGTTGCGGCTTGACGATCATGTTGGTTTTCACCCCTCGATGGCCCCGATCCAGAAGATGTACCAGGACGGCAACGTGGCGATCCTTCACGGGGTGGGGTACGAAAACTCGCCCCGGTCGCACTTCCGGTCAATGGACATATGGCACACCTGCGAGCCGGACACCCTGGGCACCGAGGGCTGGCTGGCGCGGGTGATCCGGGACATCGACCCGAACAAGGACAACGTTGTTACGGCGGTGAGCATGGGGCCGTCGCTTTTCCGTGCGCTGGTTGGCCCGGGAGTGCCCGTTGCGACCGTTGAGAACATTAATAGTTACGGCATGCTGACGGGTTTGACGCCTGAGGAGAAGCTGTCGCGGGTTTTGAGTCGGTACCGAAGGATGTATTCGCCGGCGATCGGGAGTGGCGCGGTGATGGACTACCTGGGGCAGACGGGTCTCGATGCGCTGAAGGGTGCGGACATTCTTGCCGCGGCGCCGGCGAAATACTCGTCGAACATCGAGTATGCGAGTTCAAGCGTTGGGAACAAGCTGAAAGGCATCGCGCAGGTTCACCTTGCGGGGCTGGGTTCAAGGGTTTTCTATCTGGACCACAGCGGGTTCGATACCCACGCCGACCAGGTGAGTACTCATGCGCGGCTCTGGAGCGAGGTTTCGGCGGGGATCCGTGATTTCTTTGATGACCTGGAGGCCCACGACGCGGCGGACAACGTGGTGATGTTCCTTTTTTCGGAGTTTGGTCGAAGGGTTCACGACAACGGCGGGGGTACCGATCACGGTGCCGGTGGCGTGTGCCTCGTGATTGGAAACAGCGTAAAGGGCGGGCAGTACGGCGAGTACCCGTCGACGAAGCCGGCCGATCTCGACCAGGGCGACCTGGTGCCGTCGACCGACTTCCGGAGCGTGTACACCACCCTTGTTGAGGACTGGATGGGGCTCGACGCGATGTCGGTGGTCGGCGGGAATTTCGAGAAACCCGAGTTCATCCTGAGGTAGCACCGAAAGTCACCTGCGCAAGCGAAGCGCCGGCAGAAACGAAGCCAGAATGTCACCTTCACTAACAACCTCAGCCGCAGGCCGGGCCTATGACTACAACCGGGTGGTCGGGGGTCGCCAGCAGATGAACGGCATCATGGGCATGGCGTTTGGCGAGGGCGACGACGTTTACATCACGCAGAAAGCGCTGTTTTTCTTTGACGTTTCGAAACTCAGGATCGGGCCAGATGTGGATGACGAGGAGTGGGTCTCGTCGTTTCGAGAACTGGACGAGGACCTATTTGAAGGGGCCTGGCCATCATGTGTGGCCGTGGGTCCGGGCGGCGATGTGTATGTGACTGACGAGTTGCGCAACCTGGTTTCAGTGTTCGACCGCGACGGCAATTTCATTCGGAAGTTCGGTGAATCCGGAACGGGTCCGGGCCAGTTCGACCGTCCGTCGGGCATTATTTTTGCCGCGGACGGTTCGATGTACGTGTCCGACACGATGAACCACCGGATTCAGCGGCTGACATCTGACGGCGAGTTGATTCACACCTGGGGAGGCCAGGGGACCGGTGAGGGACAGTTCCGGTCGCCGTGGGGTGTGAACCTTGATGGCGAGGGGAACGTGTTTGTCGCGGATCACAGAAACCACAGGATTCAGAAGTTCGACGCGGACGGCAGCTTCATCAGTTCCCTGGGTAGCTACGGGTCGGAGGCGGGCAAGCTGGACCATCCTACCGACGTAGCGATAGACCCGTACGGCGATATTTACGTTTGCGATTGGGCGAACCACCGGGTGCAGGTGTTCGACAAATCAGGTGAGTACCTGCTGCAGATGGGGGGGTCGGCCATTGAGCTGTCCAAGTGGCAGAAACGATTTGTCGAGGCCAGTCCGGACATGGTGAAGGCCAGGCGTCGTGTGGAGACACTCGACCCGGAGACCAGGTTCGCGCTGCCGACCTGCGTCAGGTTCGACACCAGGAGAAATCGTCTTTACGTGGTCGATTCCCAGCGCTGGCGAATCCAGATTTTCGACAAGCTGGACGACTACGCCGAGCCACAGTTCAATATTTGAACGGGCCGGAGATGTTCGGGGTGGGTTGCGTCTATTGGCGGCTTTCCCCTCGCCCGCACCCTCTCCCCAGGACGAGGGTTTTAGCGCAGGTGTCGTTAGCCGAGATAGTCGGCGAAGACCGGGCTGATCCACGCCATTTCCATATCCTGCTGCACGACTTTCACCCAGTAGGGGTTGACCCCGGGTTGGACGTCATCGTCGGTCACTGTGAACTCGGCGCGGTCGGTTGCCGCCTCGGGTGCAAGTTCGAGGGTGACGCCGCGGTTGAGGTGTCCCATATCGATTGTCGCCGGCCGGTTCGCGAGCTGGCCGAGCGTTGCCGATATGCGCACCGAATCGCCGCGGGCAAGGGCCATTTTTCGGGGTCCCACTTCACCGTGGCGACCGAACGTTTCGCCGATCACCAGGCGCGAGTTCAGGACGACCGTTATCTCGGTATCTGGGGAGATTGCGGCTCCCGATTTGCCGGTGAGATCGGCAACTACGCCGCTCGGATACCCACAGGCCCAGCCTTCTACTGCAAGTTGCGATTTCCCAGTTCGTTCGAAGCTTGATCGGGGGCTGTCGAAGCGTACTGGCGAGACGTCGCCGAACTCACCGGTGCCAGCATCGATATGCCCGTCCCAACTGATACCCGAGTAACTCGACATCCGGCTCGCCCCGTTCCAGAGCACGCGGATGCGTGAACCGGTGGGCGGGCCCGTGAGGTGTTCGGTGTGGAGCAGTTCGAGGCCGCGATACACCTCGATTCGTTCGAGCGGTGCGGTCCCCTCGACGCTCACTTTAATTTCGCAGGAGTTGCCGCACGAAAACTTTTCGCCGATGAAATGGCCGTCGACCGTGACCATCGCCCTGATCCTTGCGCCCGTCGTGGCGTAGACGCGTTTGGCCTTGATGGCGTTGAGAATCCCTGTCAGGGTCAGCTCATCTGCGTAGACGCCGGTGAGACCGCCTTTTGAGTAGCGGCGTTCCTGGTGACCGGGGCGGTCGTCACCGGGTCGGCCGGTGTGGCAGTCGTTGCCGCCGACAAAGCCCATTTCGTAGCCGCGCTCAATCGACTCCCTGAGGATCCACTCGAAAGAGCCGTGGGTGGAAGTGACCTCGACCGCGGGTTCGAGCGAGGGGTCGTGAAACTGGAGGTCGGCGTGCTGTCCGCCGACGTGCGGGGTGATGACCGTATCGGTGCCGCGGTAGTAGTTGTGGAGATCGCGCACATGGGGGAGGTCGGTCTCGTCGGGTCGGCCGAGTCGCTCGGCACCGTTCCACCGTTTCATCGGGAGGTCGAACCTTCCGAAGTAGACGTTGTGGTGGCCCCCTGCGGCGAGGTTGCCCGACCATTCGAAACCGGGGAGGGGTACGAAGCGGCCGGGTTCGTGGAAGACTTTTTCCTCAGATTGCTGGTGGTGATAATCATCGGTCGAATGGGCGCTGTCGTTTCGCTGGTAACCGGCGAAGTCGAGTGCGGAAACCTCTTTTGCGTAGCGGAAATAGTCGCCGATCTTCGACGCGTCGGCGATCTGGCCGGAGTGGGGATCGCCCCAGTAAAGCTTCAGTGCGGGTAGTTCCCGGGCGATCTGGATCTGGTTGCTGCTGGCCGTAAGACCGTTTGCAGCGTCTTCGAGATCGATTCGGGTTGCACCGGCCTCGGTAAACACGGCATCGTCAATTCGTCTGACGCCCGCGTCGTCTTCGCCAAACTTCAGGTCGTTTCCATCGGGCAGTATGAGACCGGGTGCGCTTACGGTGACTGTGCCGCGGTACTGTTCGGCCGGGTTGCCCCAGCGGTCTTCGGCCTTGAGCAGCAGGGCAAATGGCGACCCGACTTCGATGTCGGAAGGTGCGATTGCGGAGAGCGAATCGGCGTTTCCACCAGCGATCTGCAATACGGCCGAGCGGGCGCCGCCGTGCTTTCCGCTGCCCGTGGGATCGACTTCGCAGTGGAAGTAACGGCGGGGTTCGTAGAAGGTCTGCGCCCGTAATCCGAGGGCACCTCCGCTGCGGTCGCCGAGGACGATGTCGATGGCATCGCCGGACTGGAGCTTTCCGGATTGAAGCGTGACTACTATCGATTTGTGGTCGGGGGTGTGCACGGATACCGCGCAGCCTGGTGGTGGGGCGGCTTTCAGGAAGCCGTCGGCTGCAGGATCTGCGAGTTGGGGCGGCGCCCAGTCGGAGTCGGAGGTTGTGGTGATCGAGACCGTGCCGCCGGGGGCGAGTCCGGCGGTGCCTGCGATGTAGCGAAGGTGGACGGTGACCAGTTCACCGGCCTCGATGAGCGGTGCCGAGACGAGTTCCAGCGATCCCCATTCATCTGATTGTTGTGCGGTCGAGCTCACGGCTTGTTACCTCCGGGGTTGGGTTTTGGAGCCGGGTTTTTAAGTTCCATGGTCATCGTTTTTTCATCCCCCCCATCCTCGCGCCCACATGTTGGCAATCGTCTTGGGAGGGGAGAAGGAGAATGAGCGACAGGCCGGGAGGGCGTAAGGGCTATTTCGTCAGTTCTTCGACCAGTCTTTGCGCCACCGCTTCCTCCTGTCCATCGAGAATGTTCACGGCGTTTGCGGTGAGCCCGCCCGATATGCGTGCGATGTAGACCCGCGGGTTGCCTTCATGCATTCCTTCCCAAACGCGGTCTGCTTCGTCGGCAGAATCGAACCTGATGACGCAGTTTGGGACGTGGAATTGTAGGTAGTCGAGTTCGACCGAGGCCGTAATACCGGGGATGCCCTGCAGCCGGTCGCTGATGTGCTGGGCTCTCCTTTGCATCGCGTCGGTCCGGGCCTCGTCATCGGATTCGACGAACAGTTGTAGCGCGGTCGCCATCCCGACCAATTCTTCCCGACCGACCTTCTGGGGGCGCCCGACCGCCATGCCGGGTCCGCTGTTGAGCAGTGCTGCCTCAACGAGTTCGGCGCGCCCGGCGAGTAGACCGGCTGACTGGGGACCGCCGATGTACTTTCCGCCTGAGAAGGTTACGAGGTCGGCCCCTTCGCTGATGTATTTCGTCAGATTTTCTTTTGGCGGGAGCATAGCCGCGCCGTCGACGATGACGGGCAGGGGGTTTCTGGCGTTTCGGGCGACTTCGACGGTTTCGGGCAAAGTGAGGCCGGGGCAAGCGGGACCGTAGGCGAAGGTATGGAGGATGGCGGCTGTATCGTCGGTTATCGCATCGGTGAGCTGGTCCTGGGTGGCGCCGCTTTCGTTTCCGGCGTAGGTGAGTGTCGCACCCGCGTACTCGTGGCATTTCGTATAGCCGCTGGGGTTGTTGCGCTGCATAAGGATTTCGTTTTTCATTCCTGTGGAATTCGGCAGTTGTGCGATCTTTTCGGGGTCGGTGCCGCTCATGACGGCTGCGGTCGCAAGGACGAGTCCTCCTGCCGCACCTGAACAGATCATTCCCGCTTCCGCTCCCGTTATCTCGGCTACGAACCGCCCGGTGGCGCGTTTTAGCTCCACGAGGTCGACGAAAGATTCTGCGGCCAGGCTCATGGCCTCGCGGACTTCAGGTCGCATCATCGACCCGCCGTGTGTGGTGTGTGTACCGCCGGCATTGATAACAGGCGTCACACCGAACCGGGCGTAGACGGGGTTGTTCAGGGGGTCGATCGCCATTTTTTGGTTCCTTATACCGGCCGGTCGCCATGTGGCGGGTTGCTGGTGGCTATTTGCCGACTGTTTGCGAGCGGTTTGCGTGTGTCCGCGCCGTTTGCGTCACTTTATGCCCCCGACTGATGCCCACGACATCGTCGTTTCGGGTCGTTTTGGGTTGAAGTTGTGGTAGAACTACGCCGCGACGAACGCCAACACTTGTTGCACGGGAATGATGGCACAGAATTGCGCACGATGGCCCGTTGCGACACCCATCGGAGGAAGTGATGACCGGGATATACGAGCAGTTCGGGGTGACGCCCGGGATTAACGCCAGGGGCAATCAGACGTTACTTGGTGGTTCGACTCCACCGCCAGAGGTGCAAGCGGCGATGGACGAGGCGACCAGCTCGGGCTACGTGGTGTTTGAGGAGCTTCTGCGCAAGACCGGTGAGTTCATTGCCGAGACGCTCGGCACGGAGCAGGCGTTTGTGACATCGGGGGCCGCCGCGGCGATATCGCTGGGTACAGCTGCGGTGCTGGCGGGGGACGACCGCGACAGGATGGCCAGCATTCCCGACACATCGGGGTTTGATCGCAACGAATTCGTGTTCCAGAGGGGTCACGACTACACCTACAAGCGGTGTTTCACTCTCGCCGGGGGCAAGCTGGTCGATGTGGGCAGGGCCGACGGCTGCACGGTTGAGGAGATGGAGGCCGGAATTGGGCCGAAGACGGCCGGGATCGCCTATTTCGAGAGCGGAAGGTGGGGTTCGGAGTGGGTGTCGCTCGACCAGGCGCGGGAGGTGGCCGACAAGCACGGAATCAAGCTTGTAGTTGACGCTGCGGGTCAGATATATCCGTTGGACCAGTTCATGCGAGTCGCGAGAACGGGCGATGTCGTGGCGTTCGGTGCCAAGTACATCGGGTCGCCGCACTCGACCGGAATCTGCACGGGCAGGGCCGAACTTGTTGAATCTGCGTTTTTGCAGAACTTCATTGGGTTTGAACTGGCCGGTATCCAGGGCCTGGCGCGTCCTTATGGCCGCCCGTACAAGACCGACCGTGGCGAGGTGATGGGTGTTGCGGTGGCGCTGCGGAGGTGGTTTTCGATGAATCACGAGGAGCGTCTTGCAGTCGAAGAGGACAAGCGGAGCGCGTTCGCCCGCGGGCTCGCGGGTACTGCGGGGGTGACGACTTCGATTCCGAAGGAGGCCCAGCTGGGGCCGAACGTTACGGTGTTTATTCACTTCGACGCAGGAATTACCGGGATCGACGGCCACGAGGTCATTAAGCAGCTTGAGGAGGGTGATCCGCCGATCTGGACCCGGACGCATGATGACGGGGGATCAATTGGAATCGGGGTGCAGATGCTTTCGGATGAGGAGGTCGAGACGGTGGTCGAGCGGTTGCGGGATATCTTCGCATAGCGTTCGTTTTTGATGGGTTGGGATTCCGGTCGAGGTTGGAAAGTCGGATGTCTTAAAGCTGGATGCGTGTTCGGGTGCCAGAAACGAAGTACTTACCAGGTTGTTAGAGGGAGCAGTGATATGCGTTGGAACATACTGATCACTGGCGGTCGGGTGATCGACCCGTTCCAGGGGATCGACGGGATTCGCGATGTGGCGATCGAGGGTACACGGGTGGCCGAGATCGGTGAGAATTTGCCGGCCGACCAGGCGGAGACCGTGATCGATGCTGGCGGCAAGGTCGTTACGGCGGGATTTATCGACCTCCATGTGCACAACTACACGTCGCGGGGCAACCGGCCCAGCGTCGACTCGGACACCACGAACCTGGCAAACGGGGTGACGACGGCGCTCGATGCGGGTACGGCGACACCTGCCGAATACCCGCACTACTGGGAATCGGATATTCAGAACACCAAGGTGCGGCTCTATTCGTTGGTGCGGATGCCCGACCCGCACGGTCCAGAACCTTCCTCGGCTGGCGAGGTCAAGGAGTTGATCACCAGTTACGACACGCTGCTGGGCGTCAAGTTCCACCATTCGCAGCACTTTGCATCGCTTCCGATGGCCCGCGAGGCGGCTGATTTCGGTGGCGGAATTCTGATGTGCGAGGCGTACGGCGCGCCGATTCCGCAGCTGCTCGACTGGATGAACCCCGGCGACATTCTGACTCACACTTTCCATGCTGCGTTCCGGTTTCCGATTTTCGATCACCGTGGCGATGTGTGGCAGAAGCTGTGGGATGCGAAGGAACGCGGTGTTTATCTGGATATCGGGCACGGCGCCAGGGGGTTTGCGTTCAGGACGCTGGAGCAGGCGATCGAGCAGGGCTTAAAGCCCGACACGATCAGCACCGATGTGCACGTTGGCAATATCGATGGGCCGGTTTTCGATATGCCGACGACCATGTCGAAGGTGCTTGCACTGGGCATTCCGCTGGCCGAGGTGTTCGAGATGTCGATCAGGGCTCCGGCGCGCGCACTTTCGCAGGAGAAAGAACTCGGTTCGCTTTCGCCGGGGACCGTTGCCGATGTCGTTATCAGCAATATTGAGACCGGCTCATTTTCGTACATGGATGTGCTGCACGAAGAGCGTTCGGCGAAGGAGAAAATCGTTCCCGAGACTGTGATTTACTCGGGCAACGTCTACGATGGCGGCCGGTATAGTCCGGTCGAAATGACACACCGGGAGGATGCGCCTCCGGGCTTTATTTTGACGGAGACTTAAGGGGCGAGGTGGGGTGTGATCTCCCGCCCTGGCCGGGAGGGAATTTGAGCATGTCCTGAGCTTGAAGAAGAGGGTGGGTTGGACTTTGCGCCGACAACTAGGTCACGCATCGGCGGCCTTCACCCACACCCCAACCCTCTCCCTTCAAGGGAGGGGGGACATGCCCGGTCAGCCGCGCGGTGCCATTTGGGTTGGTTCGCGGAAGTATGCTGCTGACGAGTAGTAGGGGCCGGAGTTTTCGGATGGGTTGGCATCGAGGATGGCGGTCACTTCGGCGCGTTCTTCGAGAGTGAGTTGCCAGCTGGCCGCGGCTGCGTTCTGTGCGACCTGTTCGGGCGAGCTTGCGCCTGCGATTACAGTTGCGACGATGGGTTCGGCGAGCAGCCATGCGAATGCGAGTTCCAGGACCGAGTGGTCTCTTTCCTTCGCCCAGTTTTCGAGTTTATTTATGAGTGCGAGGTTGGCGGGCGTGATCCACTTTTCCGCGGTGCCTTTTTCGATATCGAGCCGCGTTTCCGGGGGCGGGGTCCCGCTGGCGTCGACCTTTCCGGTCAGCATGCCTGCGGCAAGTGGCAGGTAGGGGATGACGGCGACTTTGAGTTGCCGACATGCCGGGATCATCTCGGCTTCGGCGCTTCGGTCCATCATCGAGTAGCCAAACTGGGCGGCGGCGAAGGTTTCGAGGTCGTTGCTCTTTGCAGTGTGGTAGGCGTCGACGAACCGCCACGATTCGAAGTTACAGCCTGCGGTATAGCGGACCTTGCCCTGGCGGACGAGGTCGTCGAGTGCACGGAGGGTCTCTTCCATGGGCATGCGTGTGTCGGGCCGGTGGATCATGTAGACATCGATATAATCGGTCTGGAGTCGCCTGAGGGAGTCCTCGACCGATCGCATCACGAAGTTGCGGGAGCCGCCGAAGTTGTTCGGGCCCTGGCGGCGCATGCTGCCGAACTTGGTGCCGACCAGCATGTCGGCCCGCCTGCCTTTGAGGGCGTGTCCGATGAACTCTTCCGACACGCCGCTTGCGTAGACGTTTGAGGTGTCGACGAAGTTGATTCCGTGGTCGATCGCGGCATGGATGATCGCCTGTGATTCGGCCCGGTCGCGTTTGCGCGGCTCGCCGAAGCTGTTCGCTCCGAGACCGATTTCCGAGACTTCGAGTCCTGAATTTCCGAGGTGCCTGAACTGCAATCGAATGATTCTCTGCTGACTAGACGGGCCGGGTTTCGGGGATTCGGGCCGTTGCGACATCGTACCGGTCGACCGCGTTTTGAACGACGAGATCGATGTCCAGTTCGAGCACGAAGCCATCGCGCACGAGTGCCTCGGCATCGCGCTGAACGAGCGCTGCGTAGTGAGCCCTGTCCGGGTATCGCTCTTCGAGTGAGAGGCGGGGGTCGCCTGCAGCTTCTCTTTCCGACTCCGTAGCCGGGAACCATTTCGTGAAGCCCAGCATTGGAATTTGCTGGTCGGGTGATCCGGTGTCGGGATCGCGAACGTTCCAGCCGGCATGGGATGCAACAGGCCGGGTGAGATCGGGCAGTCGGATACCGGCCAGCTCGTTGCCGTCGTGATCGACCGCGGAGACCAGGCAGGGGTACGTTTCACCCTCGGCGGGCGGGTATACGCCGATCCCCTCACCGGCCCTGGGACCGAGGTCGATTGTCCTGATAATCCAGAGTTTCGACCGCCCGGGCGTTACCTGGCCTGGGAATTTATCGAAAACGTCGAGAACGGCGTCCCTTGCGACAGCCGTTTCGGATTCGATCTGGGCATGGGTGCTGGGTGGTGGCTCGATCCCCTGGGTGATCCATTTTTCCAGGTTTACGAGAGCGGCCCGGAGCAACGGGGAGTAGTCGACGACGTTGTAGGCGTAGCGTCCAAGGGCGCTTTCGGCGCCGAGGCCTCGTTTTTGGGGAAGTGTGCCTGCGCCGTGCTGGGTGCCGGCGAAGTGGTAGATGCGAGTATTTTCTTCCGATTCCAGGTCGCGGCTGGCCCCGGGGTCGGTGTGCAACAGCGACGAGTCGCCGCGCCAGTATTCGGCGGAGCTGTTCGTGTATATGATCTTCGGTTCGGCGTCCAGTTCCCTGAGCCGGGTCATGATTCCGTCGGAGTTGTTGCTGAACGGGTCGGGTAGGTCTGCATCGGTGAACGGGAAGAGGTGACCGAAGGCGGGGTATGACTGGTTGGACGGCTGGGCGTAGCGGTTGTTAAACGCGCCCATTCTTGCCCCGGCGACGTGGGGGAGGAGTCCGTCGAAAACTTTTCTGCCCTGTTCATCGACGTTCAGGCCCAGGTGCAGAAAATGGCGGAGCATTCTGCCGGTTTGGGACACACCGTAGCCGATCGCGTGGTCGAGCCTTCCTATTTCGGGCAACAGGGTCGATGCGTCGTGCTTGAGAAACGACGTGACATCTCGCAAAGCAAGAAGCCCGGCACCGGCGACGGGCGCGTCTTTTGTCGAGTAGACGATCTGGTAGTACTTGCCGGGCTGGAAGCCTGATTCGAGGTAGATGTGTTCGTCGCTGGGCTCGATTCCGTTCGGGGTTTCGCGGGCGAATTTCCAGTTGGCGCGGGGGATGACCGTTGCCTCGCCCTCTTCGTAGTCCTTGACGTAGAGGACGGCGTTGGGGTCGTCGAGGTCCGCTGCCCTGAGTGGCCTGTGTATGCGATCGGCAAGGAGCCAGGTCGATGCTGAAATGTTGGGCCTGATCTCGACTACGTTCTGGCCGGGGTCGGGCTCGCCTGAGAGATCGGCAACGGGCGGTTCGAGACCCATGAGCACGTCATCGGTGTAAACGTCCCATTGCCAGCCGATGGATGCGACGGTGAAGCCCCGCTCGAACAGGAAGCCGTCTCCTGGGTCGGAGCTTGCTGCGGCCTCTTTGCCGCTTCGGTTGAGCGTATCGACAACTCGCCGCCGACCCCGATTCGGCAGTTCGACGAGTAGAAGGTGGGATGCCCGGTCGGGGTTTACCGGCCTTACAACCGAGAAATCGGCGGTGAAGCGCACCCGGCCGTCAGTACCCCGCGGGGCGTGCTCGAGGTCGACAATGGAGAGGTTGACTTCGGCTGAGGGATCGACCGCGAAGGTCAGTACGGCGTCGATCTGCTCGTAAGCGCCGACATCGCCAAACGCGCGGCCTTCGGCGTAGGGAAAGCGGCGGGTGAGATCGAGATCGACAACTGGCATTGGTGTGCTCCATGCGGGTTCTGGTCGGTCGAAACCTTCGCACGATGTTGCACGAAGCTCGTGCCGGGGGGATTATAGGCCCGACGACGATACCGACGGGGCCACCCGTTCACACTACTGGAGTCAGCATGGCAAAGCCCGCCCGCCCG
>CAJWWK010000046.1 GCA_913048295.1 uncultured Dehalococcoidia bacterium | reverse complement strand
TCAACGGGAAGCTCAGGGACGAATTGCTAAATGGCGAGATTTTCTACTCACTGAAGGAGGTGCAGATACTGACAGAAAGGTGGAGGCGGGAGTACAACACGATCCGGCCCCACAGCTCACTTGGGTACCGGCCACCAGTGCCTGAAGCGATCATGCCCAGGCTTCGGTTGGACGCAATTCTGAGATAATCATTGGTAACGCTATCGGGGGCAGGTCAAGCCGAATGAAACGGCGAAGGAATTCGCGGCTCATCTTGGCGATCAGACGTTCGCTGCCCTGGAACATGCTTCACTGATTGCAGATGAATTCCAACGGCGTGTGTACGCGGGGGCAATCGGCGGTGCTGAAATCGACGGTGAAATGTCGAGGCGGTTGGAGGGGGCGTGGCGACGAGTGGCGAGGGCGCTGGTAGCCCACCGGGTGAGGCAGTTGGGGAGGATTGGCCCGGAACTTGGGGAGGGTTAGGGTATTTCGCATGCCAGATCGACCAGATCGAGGGGACACGACGTATGACGTTTTCGAGACCGACATGGGTTGGGTCGCGATCGTCGGTGGCGACCATGGCGTAGTTCGGGCAAGTCTGCCCGAAGCTTCTCCCAGTTCGGCACTCGATGCCGTGCAGCCCGAGATCGGAGTGGCCGTTCACACTCCCGAGCAGCACATTGATTCGCGCGTGCTCATTACGGCCTTTTGCGCTGGCGAGCCGGTTGACCTGACCGATATTCCGATCGACACGAGGGATGTTTCACCGTTTTTCAAGAAGGCGTGGGAGGCGTGTCGTTCGATCCCATCAGGTCAAACCCGCAGCTATCGATGGCTTGCGGAACAGGCAGGGAACGCGAGGGCTGCGCGGGGTGCCGGACAGGCGATGGCGCGCAACAAACTCGCCCTGCTTGTGCCTTGCCACCGGGTCGTGAGTTCAAGTGGCGAACTCCACGGATTCGGTGGCGCCGGACTTCCGCTAAAGTCCCGATTGCTGGCGATGGAATTGGGCCGATAGCGGATGATCTGGCCGTGGATTAGCGGGTTTCGTCTGTGGTCGTCGTCGGTTGTTCGTCTTCACCGACCAAATTTTCGAGGATGGCCTGCGCGGATTCGACATCTTCCGACTGCACCATGAGCCTGACCGGAAAAATCGATACGCCCATGAAGCCCACAACATCGCCCGGTTGAAGCTGGCAGCGGATTCCGGCAGCTTCAACGAGGCCGCACCAGGACTCACCGATCAGTTGGTCGGGTGCTGTAGCGAATACTTTCCAAGCCATTGATAACAGCTCTCTCTCGCCTCGTGGAGCGCTAGTACGTCGGCGGGTGACTGATCTAAACCCAGGTTTGGCCTCTGCCGTCCGTCGTTTTCGGGGTCCACTGGGGAATGGCCGATCACAGGGTAGTCGTGGGCACCGTCCCGTTGCCGAATAGCTCGTGGAGGCGGCCTGTAAGTTGTGCACCTGCCTGGACGCTGAATGGCATATCGAGTCGGACGATTTTGTTGCCGGTCTCAATTTCCAGTACCGCGGGGTCTTTTCCGGGGAACTCCAAGAACAAACTGACGATGTCCTCGAGTCGGTATCGGTCGTCGGCTGCGTCGCCGGTCTCTTTTACGCGGACCAGCATGGGTCCGTTGTCTGACGCGGCCTGTCCGGTTACGTCACCATCAAGGCTAATCCTGGTCGGCGTGGTGGATTCAATCGCCAGTGTGGCTTCCTTTTGAGTTGAGTTAATTGGATTATTTACGGGAGCCTGGCGGACCGATTCAGTTCGCGTCGGCTGGGCCGGATCGTTTAGCACAGGTCGTGGTTCTGATGCTTCGTTAAACCCTGCCCGGATGATGGGTGCTGGCTTGTTTTTTGCTGCTTCAGCATCCAACTCAACCTGTCCTTCGGCTTTCAGTTGATACTCGTGGGCCTCTTCGACTGAAATAGATACGCGTCCCATCCGCTCGCGCACTTCGCCAGTGATAGAGACGAAGCTGCCGTTCTGCCATAGACTGGGGTTTTGTTCGAGAATATTTGGCCAGACGACTATTTCGATATTTCCATCGAGGAGCGTGAGGTTGAGCGACAGGAATTTTTCACCCCGCTTGGTCGTCAGCTCCCGAATATCGTTCACCTGCCCCAGGGCGGCTCTTTTCTGACCCGTAATATCTGCGGTGATTTCGGCAGCGTACACGACGATGTTGGCGGGCTGCTGGCGCATTTCCCTGGTGAATGGGCTCTGGGTCAATTCGACCCCGAGCAGATCGCGTTCCCAGATGACTCTTTCCTGGTCTGTTGTATCGTCGCCATCGGTGATTCCGATCTCGATCATCGGAATGGGAACGGATTCGCCGAGCATGTCAAACATCGAGGTCTGCCCCGATTCCCGCAGTTTGGATTGCCGCTGGACCGCGGCGATAATTCGGTCGACGGATTCGAGCAGGTTTCCGCGCCCGCCGAAATGATCGAATGCGCCCACACGTATCAGGCTTTCCAGGGTGCGGCGGTTGAGCGATCTGGAATCGACGCGTCGGCAAATATCTTCTATATCTTTGAACGGTCCGGAGGCCTCGCGAGCCTCAACGATCGGATCGATCGCCGATGCTCCGACGTTCTTGACTGCGGCGAGCCCGAACCTGATCGCGTCGTTGCCGTCGGAGTCTCGCTCGATCGTGAAACCGGACCGAGAGTGGTTGATACTGGGAGGTTCCACGGTGATTCCTATCCTCGTCGCTTCCCGGATGGCATCACCGACTTTTTCCGGGTTGCCCGACGCCGAATCCAGCACAGCCGCGAGGAATTCGGTGGGGTGATTCGCTTTGAAGTAGGCGGTCCAGTAGGCGATGTATGCGTATGACACTGCGTGCGCCTTGTTGAAGCCGTACCCTGCGAACGGCACCATGAGGTCGAACACGGTATCGGCCTGTTCCTTGGTGTACCCTTTTTTCAGGGCACCGGCGACGAATGTTTCATGCTCTGCGTCCATCACGGCCGCGATTTTCTTGCCCATCGCTTTTCGGAGAATATCGGCTTCGCCCAGCGTGTATCCGCCGAAAGCCTGGGCAATCAGCATGACCTGATCCTGGTACACGATCACCCCGTAGGTCGGTTCGAGGAGCTCTCGCAGGTCGTCGTGGGGGTAGGTGATCTCTGCCCGACCGTGTTTGGCATCGATGAACGTGCCGATGTGTTCCATAGGCCCGGGTCGGTACAGTGCGATCATGGCTGCAAGGTCGTTGATCGTGGTCGGTTTCAGTTCTTTGACGTTGCGCCGCATACCGGTCGATTCAAGTTGGAATACACCGGAGGTATCGCCTTCGCCAAGAAGACGGAACGTCTTTTCGTCGTCGACCGGAACATCGTAAACCCCGGTGTATTCGCCGGTTGTTTCGGCGATCAGCTTCACACAGCGGTCGAGAATCGACAGGTTGGCAAGGCCCAGAAAATCCATCTTGAGTAACCCTATGTCGGCGACCGGGTTCATCGAATACTGGGTCGTCGGGCTGAAATCTTCCTTGCCGCTTGTAGATCGCTGTAGCGGCACATACTCGGTCAGCGGGTCTTCGGAGATCACCACAGCCGCGGCATGTGTACTGGCGTGACGTACAGAACCTTCGACACGCTGCGCCATTTCTATCAGGTCCCGAGCATCGCGGTTACGGCTGATTTCGCTTCGCATCTCTGCCGATTCTGCGATTGCGTCTTTCAGCTTGATGTTGAGAGTAAGCGGGACCATTTTTGCGAGCCTGTGGCTGAGCTCGAGTGGCAGCGCCATTGCGCGGGCTGTGTCGCGAATTGCGGCCTTGGCCCCGAGTGTTCCGAACGTGATTATCTGAGCCACGTGATCGCGACCGTAGTGATCGATGCAGTATTTGATCACTTCTTCACGGCGGTCGTCGGCAAAGTCCATATCGATGTCGGGCATTTCGCGCCGTTCGACGTTCAGGAACCGTTCAAAGAAGAGATCGGCTTCGACCGGGTCGATCTGCGTGACTTCGAGGCAGTAAAGCACAAGGCTGGATGCGGCCGAGCCCCTTACAGCCGAGAGAATTCCACGTTCGTTGACGAAGTTGAAGATGTCCCAGCAAACAAGGAAATAGTCCGAGAACTTGGTCTCTTCGATGATCCCGAGTTCGTACTCCAGGCGCTCGGTCACCTGCTCGCCGGGAGATTCGAACCGCTTCTTGAGGCCCGCATAGCAGAGCTCTCGGAGGTATTCCATGGACGGCTTGTTTTTTGGAGTCGGGAACCGCATTATCAGGTTGCGGCCGAACTCAAGGTCTAACTCGCACGACTCAGCAATCCTTACGGTGTTTTCAAGGGCTTCTGTGACGTGCGACCAGCCCTCGCTCATCTCCGCCGCACTGCGCAAGTAGTAGGTGGTGTCTTCCATGTGAAGCCGTTTCGGGTCTTTCACGTTCGAGTTTGTCTGGATACAGGTGAGAATGTCCTGTGCGACGTGATCGTCTCGCCGGACGTAGTGTGAATCGTTGGTGACGACCATCGGGAGACCGGTCTGGCTGCTGAGCTGGATGATGGCGTCATTGATTTCGGCCTGTCCGGGAACATGTTCGTGCATCATCAGTTCGAGGTAGTAGCGGTCCTGGAATACGTTTCCGTACCACTCGAGTGTTTCGTGTGCGGCATCGAGATCGCCCGTCTTGATTGAGCGCGCCAGTTCGCCCGAAGGGCAACCTGAAAGGACGATCAGACCTTCTGAATATCTTTCGAGGATCTCGCGGTCCATCCGCGCGTAGTAGTAAAAACCTTCGAGGTGCGATGCCGTCACCAGTTTCAGGAGGTTCTGGTAACCAGCCTTGTTCTGGGCAAGCAAGGTCATGTGGAACGGGGAACGCTTTGCCGGGTTTCGTTCACTCAGCGAACCGTCGGCGACGTAGGCCTCCACCCCGATTATTGGCTTTACGCCGACTTTCTTTGCCGATTGGTAGAACTCGATTGCACCGTGGAGGTTGCCGTGGTCGGTCAGGGCGATGGCTGGCTGCCCGAGTTCTTGCGCCCGATTGACCATATCGCCCAGTCTGCTGAAACCGTCGAGCAGGGAATACTCGGAGTGGTTGTGTAGGTGGACGAACTGATCGGTCACAGGCGATTATTTCTGGTATTTGGGCGGCGGCTGTGGGTGGTCATCGGAGCATAGCCTTCCCTCGTTATCGAGTCGAGTCCGATTATGTATTTACGGCCACAAAGATAGACGATTTCGCGGCAAAAACTGATCGAGGGTGGCACCTTGCCCGGGGTCTAGATGGAACTGTTTACCTGCATGAAACGTTTTCCAATTGAATGAGTCCTGGTTCTGGCGATGATAGAGTCGAAATCCGCTGCTATCGATATGCTGCAATTGGGCTAATACATTGATCTACAGGTTGGTGACTGCAGGGGACAGAATTGACTTCAAAAGGCATTAGCAACGGTCAAAAAATACTTATTGTTGACGATGAGCACATGTCCGACCTAATGCGTTCGGTTCTGCGCCGACTCGAAACGGACGGGTTCAGGCCGATAGTCGTTGCACCGGAGGGTCCCCATGTAGGTGGGGACGACTACGAGGCGCAGACTTTGTTCGCAATGGAAGAGGAGCGTCCTGCGGCGGTTCTGCTGGATGTGCGTTTCGGCGAGTACGACACCGACCGGTTTAAGGGGCTGTCGATCCTGAAAAAAATCGTGGAACGTGATAGCAGTATGCCGGTGCTGATGTTCACGCAGTACGCGCAGGGACCATACCGGGATACAGCGGTGACGGCGAGCCTGGGTGCGAGTTCGTCGGTAGATTTCATCGACAAGCTGGCGAGCCCGGAGGAGGTCGTGTTGCGGCTGCGTCGGCTTATCGGCACGGCACCGGAGACCATTAGGATTGGGTCGTTGTTCGAGATTGATGCTGAAAACGCGGCTGTGTACGTGATCGAGGATGGAAAGCGCGATCTTATTCGGGAGATGCAGGGCATGAAGCTTGAAATTCTAAGTGAACTGGCGGCGGCCTATTTCCGGTCGGAAGGTGAGTTGGTGCCGTTTTCCAGACTTGAGCGGTTCTCGGAGGGTGACGATTCGCGGGCTTCACTAAGAGTGAGAATTCGTGAACTTAAAGTGTCTCTCGGAAATGCGGTTTCTCGAGACTTCGGGGCAACCGAGTTGATAATTAACATTCGAAATCGCGGGTATCGGCTGGTTCCGCCTGTCGAATAATGCTGCGTGCACGGGATAGTGAATTATGGGATTGATCGGACCACCGCGGCGATCTGGATCAAGTTTTTGAACAATCGGTTGTTGAAATATCTGAGAAAAGGTGGGGCAGTACTGGCCGCGATTGGGCTAGTGCTTGTTTTGCTGTCGCCCGTGATTGGAGAGCCAATATCTCCCGGTTCGCTCTGGTGGATTGAGCCGGTTGCATACATTGGCGCCGGGGTGTTTTTCCTCGGTGCGATTGCCGCGTTTGTCTCGGTTCAACTGGCGTCACGCCGGCAGGGGCAAAACGGTGGAGATCGAAGTTGGAGTCGGGTTACGCAGGACTACTTCGACACTTTTGCGCATGACATGGGTCGCCCGCTGCGTAGAATTCTGGGCAAACAACGTGAGGTGCGGGCGCTGCTTGGTGAAACCGGCGAGGCAACGCCACGAATGGTGACAGAACTGCTCGACGAGATCGAGCAGCAGGCGCCGAACTTCAGGTTGATGATTGAGAATGTGCGTGTGCTGGTCGATCTTGAAGACGAACACGCACGCCCTGCTGTGGAACCGGTTGATGCTGCTGCGGTCATCCGCAATATCGCCGACCGTTATTTGCCGATTGCCCGGGAACGCGATCTGGAGTTGGTGTGGTGGTGCGAACCGGCTGAGTTTGGCCTGGTTTACGGCGATGCTTCCGCCCTTGACCATGTGGTGACGAACCTCGTCGATAACGCGACCAAGTTCGCTGCCGAACAGATAGAGATTCGATTGACCCGCAACGACAGCCACTTCCTTATAAGGGTTTGGGACGATGGTCTGGGTATAGCCGAATCACACCTGGTGCATGTATTCGACCGTGGGTGGACTCCGGAACTTTCGGCAAGGCGGGAGAAACAGAGTTCGGGACTGGGGCTGTACATTGCCAGTTCGCTTTCGGAGCGTTGCGGGGGCGACCTGCTGGTTGAATCGAAACAGTCGACCGGCGGTGATCTGAACGAACACCATGCTGCCTTCACCCTGTCGCTGCCGCTTGACAATAGACCAACGGCCGCCAGATGAGGGCGGTGCGATATCCGTCACACGTAAACGCGATGGTTTTTCGAGTCGGCTGTTTAGCGTTGATGTTGCCGCTGGTGCTTCTCGCGGCTGCAGGTTGCGTTGAGAGTCGTGCGCGGCATACGCCGGTGCCACCGACAGCGACGGCCACAGTAACCACAGTTCCTCCCCTGCCAACTGCGACGCCAACCTCCGTTCCATCTGCAACTCCAGAACCGACCGCGACTGCGAGGCCAACCGCGGTACCGACGCTAACTCCGGTACCGACGCTAACTCCGGTACCGACGTCCACTCCTGCGCCGACACCTACTTCGACACCTACTTCGACACCTACTTCGACACCTACTTCGACACCGCGGTCGGGGACGTTCAACCTGTCGCTCGATTTTGAGGGTATCGGCGATGAAACCGTGGTTCGCAGCGAGACTGTGTTGCTGCGTGGGCGCACTGCGGCCGATGCGGTTGTCAGCGTGAACGGTGTGATCGTGGAAGTTCAATCGGATGGAACATTTGAATTGACGTTGGCGCTCGATCCCGGGCCGAACCTGGTGGAGATCGTTGCCAGTGACCTGGATGGCAACTCGGTGAGTTCATCGCTGGCGATCATCTCGATTCCGGAGGATTCGTCATGATGAATCGAGTTATCCGAGCGATGTCGATTACAAGGGATCGCTGTAACACAATCGTAACGACGATTACCCCACTGTTTAACGGTTGGGTTCCTTCTCAACGTGTTCGATTGAATCAGGGTATGTTCACGCAACTCAGTGCTCGAGCAAACAGGTTGGTGCGTCTGCAGGCGGCCAGCCTTATCGCGTTCGCCGTTATCTTCGGGGCAGTGAGCGTTGATACGGCGAGTGCCGGTACCGGTTCGTCTGCCGCGTCGGCTCCCCGTTCCGCCGGCATTGAAGCGGTCTTTGGCACGGCCGTCGAGGTGCGGCCGCCTGATGTGATAGTGCTGGCGACTAACGCGGGTCTGTTAACCCTGAAGTTCAACGAACTTTCAGGGATAAAGATCGGTTCGAACGTCGCATCGGTCGCAGACGTAGTGGAAGGTGACAGGGTTATTGCCACCGCCCGGCGCGATGCTGCAGGCGACTTGATCGCGCTTAAAACTATCATCCAGATCGCGAATTCCCAGCACATCACAAAGCATATCGTCGGTGTGGTGACGGATGCGACGAGCGAGGAGATATCGATACAGACCCGAAACGGCGATGTGGTGGTGGTTCTTATTTCTGCCGGAGTCGAAGTGCCACTGGTCGGTGATGGGATAACGCTGGTCGCGCAGCTTGATCGGTTGAGTGGTGTGCTGACTGCTCGAGGGTTCGAGTTGACCAGCAAGACAGTCGAACGCCTCGAATCTGCGAGCGACCGGGCCGCCGACCAGGCCGAAAAGGAACGTCTTTCGCAGATCGCAATCGACGCCCGGAGTAAGCATTTGAGTGCTCTCGATGATGCGTCACGCGCCCTACAGCGTGTTATTGACGCCGGACGCGTCGACCGCGAAGCTCTCGATCATGCCGCTGACCAGATTAACGAGATTCAGCGACGGTTCAATAAGCTAAAGCGAATTTATGACCGTGCCGCTCGGGATCGCAACGAAGAATTGCCCTTGCTGACGATTTCGGGTGCCCTGGTGGACGAGATTGGCGAGACATCGTTCACGATAGTACCCAGAGGTGAGCAGGACGCCGACCCGTTCTCGGTCACATTCTCGTCCGATCCAGAAACCACCAGGGTAAAGATTCCGGATGACTGGCCGGGGCTTTCACAGATTGAGTTAGAAGCTCCTCTTTTGCTGGTAGATGTGAGGCATTTGATTGGCCCCGGTAGCGAACTCGATGTGCAGTATTCAATTGAAGACGGATTGCGGTCGGCTGTGTCAATCGCGGCGCGCCCTCCGCGGTTATTTGACGAGCTCGAGGCAGTTATCAACAATGAAGCCCACAGGGCGTTCCACGGCGTCATTACGCTGGTCGAGATTGACGATTCCCTTGAGGATGCAATCGGCGTCGTCATTGCTGCGAACGAACGGCTGGGGATCAAGGTGGCGGCGAAGGTTACCGACGAGACTGAGGTCACGCTTGACGGTGAAACTTCGGATATTTCTTCACTTGCCACCGGTCAGGCAGTCGATATCCAGTTCGAGTCATCAGACCTGAGTTCGCTTTCGGGTATCACTGACTTGGGTGTCACTCTGCGGGCACTGGCGATCAGGGCCCGGACGTCCACTCCCGCCGATGAAGAGCATATTTCCGGAATTGTGGAGTCGATCGACGTCGAAGGACCGACCATCACCATCCGACCGATCGACGGTTCTCCGGTTGAGCTGAAACTCAGCGAAGGGGTGCCGGTCATTCGAAACGGTCTGCCGGTCCAGCTTGCTGATATCAGCGAAGGCGACCTTGTTATCGACGCAACAAGGTTCGATCCGGTATCTGGACTGTTGACCCGGCTGGTCACTGTCGCCCGAACAAACGTGAACTTTGCCGGGACGATCACGGGGATCGGACAAGAACCCGCCCGCCTGCTTGTGACCGGTGAAAATGGGCGGTCGATCAACGTGCTGATCACAGCCGATACGTGGCTTGTGCTGGACGGTCAGCGGGTGGAATTCGACGAGCTCGAGACGGGCCTGAGAGTGTCAAATGGCGTTTACTCGGTTACGGGCGGAAACGGTGCTTACTACAACGTGGCGGTTATCGTTCCGACTGAGTCTCCAGAGGTCGGTAGGGCGACTGGAATCATCACGGCCGTAAACGCGTCAACGGGAACGCTTTCCGTGTTGTCGGGCAAATCGAATGAGACGCGTCTGTTGAGGTTGCGATTGCCCGAAATTCCCGTTACCGGAACTTTGCAAAAAGACGGTCTCCCAATCGAATCGCTGGCGAATATTGAGCGAGTCGACCGAGTCGACATAGTTGTCTACGTGATTGAATCGGGACTGATCAAGGAATTGTCGGTGGTATCCGATAATTTCATCCGCTCGCGGGGGACACTGCTGGAGGTTTCTTCAGATCGACGCTTTGTGGTTGCGGAACTTGCGAGCGGGGACGTGTTCGATCTTTGGATCGGCCCTGAATCGGTGGTGCATCTAAACGGCCGCCAGATCGAATCTTTTTCCGCAGTTGCAGACCTGCTTGCCACTGCCGGCGCGTCGGATGGGGATGTTGTGTCGCTGATTCCCGAGGTGATGTTCATCAGGGATTCACTGGACTCGAACCTCGGCGTCATTATTTCGATTCGAATCCAGATAAAAATGGACAGAGGTGGCGCCGAGAGCGGCGATGTCGATGGTTCCGTGGTCGAAGTGACCATCTCTGGAGTTATCGAGGCAATTGACGGCCAGACGTGGGCAATCGACGGCCATGTTTTCTTTGTCGACCGCAACACCGAGTTTCTTGGTGAAGACCCAGAAGTAGGACTGGTTGCCAAGGCAGCTCTTATCAGCAGGCCGGGCCGAATGCTCGTCGCACAGGCAGTGAGCGTGGCGGGTCATCCCGACGAATCGCCAACCCGGAAACCGATCGATGTTCGACCTGACAGCACAGGAGGCGACACTGAAGGCGACGATGCCGAGAATTTCTTTGAACTTCGCGGCAAGATAACGCGCGTGAACGCCCGAGGAGTAATTGTTGAAACCGTGCAGGTCATAATTGGGGACGATGTGGAAGTAGACGTTGATCTGCTAAAAGTTGGTGCGGAAGTGCGTGTCAAAGTCCAGCGTACTGCTGATGGGCTGGTGCATGCCGCGGGGCTTGAAGTGTTGCGCACGGCAAGTGATTCAGATGATCCTGCGTCAGACTCACAATCTGGCAACGACCTGCCGCCCAGAATCGGCGAAATTGTCGAGCAATTTTCTGGCGGCCTCGACGAAATTGACGGGGATGTGGCGCGTCTCGGCGATAACATTGTGATCGTTCCGAGGAGCGTTCTGAGTTCGGTTTTGCTCAGGGGAACATCCGACCTGGAATCCCGGTTCAAGGTAACTCTCGTCAAACGTGCCGATCTGGCTCGCATCGTTGGGAGTCGCCAGGCTGCGCAGCTTGCGGGCAACCGGATACTTGCCCTTTACACCGACGATGCGACCCACCCGTTGTACCTGATCGAGTTTCGTTAGACTGTGGCTTTAAGTTCCGGGTCGGTCCCGCCCGTGGGCGGGGTAACTCCTGCGGGTCAGGGTTCTGGCCTTGGCGGCGACGCGCCCCGCGGGTTCAAGTGTCAGAGTCATCGGTATTGCGATCAACAGAGTCGAGCCAAGGATCACAAAGCCGAGTCTGTACGTGCCTTCGATGTCGTGGACCAGCCCCACCAGTGCCGGCCCCGCGGCCCCGAAGAGGGCGTTCACCGAACTCGTTAGCCCGATTATCGAGCCGTAGCTGGCCCTGCCGAAGTAGTCGCCGAGTATCGAGAGTCGGAGGGGGATCGACGATCCGAACCCCAGCCCGAAGAACACGATGAAAAAAGGCAACGGCCATAATCCCAGGTTCACGCTGCCGACCGTGGCGTTGATGCCGGCGAGGCCGGCAACTCCGACCGTTTGCATCAGCATGGCAACGGTGAGCATTTTTCGTTTGTCGAATCTATCGCCGATGATAGCCATGCCTGCTCTACCACCGAGGTCTCCGATGGCAACCGCTCCCGCTGCCGAGGCTGCCAGTGTCGCCGTCATTCCGTACTCCAACAAGGCCGCGAAGTGGAACAGGTTCGTGGAGCTGACGAGCTGGCTCAGGCTTGTAACGATTGCGAGCTGCCAGAAAAACCGAAGTTTGACGGCCTGGCGCATGGTAATCGCCTGTTCACGGAGCCGTGAAGTACGTGGGGTTGCGGGTTGTGTTGTTCCGGTGCCGTCGGCGTTGTCGCTGATGGTTTCAGGGCCACCGTCGGGTTGCATTCCGTGGTCTTCGGGTCGGCGCCTCATTACGAGTGTTGCGGGAAAGCCGATTATCCAGAAACCGATTCCGGCCGCGAACAGCATCTCGCGCCAGCCGAAGTGATCTATCGATGCCACGAGCAAGGGCAGTGTGAGACCGCCGATAGCGGAAAACGACATCAGGGTTGCGAGGGCCCGGGCGCGTTTGCGAATGAACCAGTTCGCGACGGTTACGACGAACACAATAAAAGTGCCGAACGACATCCCGAGTGTCAGCAGGGTGATCGCGAGGTAGAAGTGCCAGAGTGTCTGCATCTGGCTCATAAAAATGAAACCGCCGCCGGTCACAAACACTCCGAAAGCCATTGCCTTGCGGGGGCCGTACTTGTCGAGGAGAGCGCCTACGAATGGCGAGATCATCCCACTTTCGCTGCGTTGAAGTGAAATGGCGGCTGCCGTGGCACCGTGGCTCCATCCGAACGTGCTGAGGATGGGGGGAATGAATGCCTGAAAACCGCGCCAGAAAACGGCCGAGGTATACCACTGAACAATTCCGCCCGCTCCAACGATCCACCACCCGTAAAACGGCTGTTTTAATGATTTCATCGGGTTTTTTCGATTTGTTCGTTCGATCGTCTATTAGTGACGACCCGGTTTGGGGCGAGACCACCAGTGGGATGGTTCAGGGCGTACGGGGGGAATGATAGTCCGGTGCAGGGGAACTACAGATACCGTCGCATCCAGATTCTGCGACAAGTGCGTAAAACAGATGTATTTGCACACAGTGTTCGGATAGGCGCGTATAGGGTTGCGATCAGGTCCCGTTCAGGGTGCACAGCGAAAGCAGTGGCGAAACGATTGCGAGCATCAATCAAACTTTTGACAATCCGTGGAATCCCGGTCGAGATAAATGCTTCGTGGCTGATAGCGTTTGCCCTCATCACATGGACGTTCTCGACCGTGGCGTTCCCTGCGAACTTCCTTCTTTGGTCGAGGGGGGAGTACTGGCTCGCCGGTGCCGTCACGACTTTTTTACTGTTCGCTTCGGTTCTTGCGCACGAGTTGGGTCACTCGTTCGTAGCGTTGTCGCAGGGTCTGAAGGTGCACAGCATTACGCTGCTCTTGTTCGGTGGAGTTTCGAGGATCGAGGGTGACGCAACTCGCCCCAGAAACGACATTTTCATAGCTCTTGCAGGTCCCGCGGTTTCTCTGACCATAGGCGCGCTGCTTGTCGGTTGGTGGGCAGCATTTGGCCCTGAGCGTCAGTTCCAGGTGACCCCGTTGCATGGCGTGCTCATTTTTACGGGGTTGATGAACATTCTTGTGGGCGTGTTCAACTTGTTGCCGGGTTACCCGCTGGACGGTGGAAGAGTGTTGAGGTCGGCGGTCTGGGCTCTCACAGGCGATACGGAGCGGGCTTCTCGAGTGGCGTTCGCAGTCGGTCGCCTCGTATTCTTTTTGCTTATCGCCTGGGGTGGCTGGAGGATCGTGAACGGCGATGTGTTCGGAGGTGTCTGGGCGGTGTTCATCGGCTGGTTCCTGCTGAGCTCGGCGCGCGGTGAACGGGCAGCCCAGAAACGACTGGGGGCGGTTGCTATAGAAGGTGGAATGGACTTCGCTGTTGGCGTCGTGGCGAGACCGATGCCCCCGACTGTTGATGTGTCAACTACCGTTTCAGCCGCGATGGCTACCGGGCTCCCGAGTGGACACGGTGATGACTTTCCGGTGGCCGCCGTACCGGTTGCCAGAGAAGACGAGCTCATCGGATTTGTTACGGCGCAGGAGCTGAGGGATGTGCCGGTGGAGAGTCGAAATGAGGTGAACGTGGGCCAGGTTGTGGATTCAGGGAGCCTGCGGGTGATATCGGCTTATGAACCCGTACGCGAGGGTTTACAAATGATGGACCGGCACCGGGTGGTCCAGTTGGTTGTGATCGATGGCGGATTGGTTGTGGGAGTTGTTACGAGGCAGGACATTCTTGCCCGGATGATCGAGGCCAGGGGTTAATCTCCTGCTGTTGCGATGTTTTTCTGGTGCCGTCGCAAGCTCATTCCGAACTGGCACACCAGCCAGCCCGGGGATTTTACGGAAGAAGCTAAGGCTTGACTACTGAATCGGGCAACCAGATGGCGAGGGACGTCCGACGGGTTGGCGCGATCTGTGGAGAAGAAATTTTGCCGTCTAATGGGTCAGGAGTGCTGGACGAATCCGGCATTACCGATGAACGGTCGCTGGTGTGAATCGAACGACGAGGACGCGCTGGCGACGCCTGCAGCAAGATCACCGTACACGGAACCGGTATTCAGACTGCCAGATGTTTTTGTGCGAGTTTGCCGTAACTGAGATGAGTTGAAACCGGGAATCACCGATCGCGCACAGGGCCGGGGTGGAAACAGTTGGCTAAAGCCGGACGATAGCTCTCCGGTGAAAACCGGTGCCTACAAGCACGTTCCCGAAACGCGTTTCGACCTGAAATTTGAGCTTTCGGCCGGTTATTTCTACGAGGGTGGCTGTTGTTTCGACCTGGTTTCCGGCGGGCGCGGGTGCGACGTGTTTCACATCGACGTGAAATCCCACAGTGGTCTCGCCGACTTGCAAGTGGTTGCGCACGGCGTCGACAGAAGCGATTTCCATTTCCATAATCATCGCGGGGCTGGAGAGCACAGAGTGCTCGGCTCGACCCGTGGGGCTGTACATCTCGGCTCCCTCAACCAGCAGATGTCGGGCGGCCGTGAGACCGATCGCGATTTCTGGCATGGCTAAAGCGCGACGATCCCGTACCCGGCGTCGACCGGGATGATTGCGCCGGTGATTCCACTGGCCATGTCGCTGAGCAGGAACAGTGCGGTATTGGCGACTTCGCTGTGGTTGATGTTACGGCCCAGTGGAGACCGTTCGCGGTGTGCGCGGGTCATGTCTCGGAACCCGGGAATGCTGCGGGCTGCAAGGGTTGGGAGAGGTCCTGCCGAAATGGCGTTCACACGGATGTTGCGATCGCCGAATTCGACCGCGAGTTGACGCATTTCGTTTTCGAGCGCTGCCTTCGCGGTGCCCATGATGTTGTATCCGGGGTAGACGCGCTGCGAAGCATCGAATGTTAGTGTGACGACAGAACCGCCCGACTCACCGAAGAGCGGCGCGGCGCGGCCTACGACCGGCATCAGGGTATAGGCGCTGACTTCCAGTGCGGTTCGGAACCCTTGGCGGTTTGTGGCTGAAAAATCGCCCCCGAGGTCGTCGCGTTCGGCGTAAGCGATGCAGTGGACCACGAAATCGATCTCGTCCCAATCGTTTTTGATCTGGTCGTAAACGGCCTGGACCTGGTCGTCATCAGTTGCATCGCACTGGATTAGCATGGGACTTCCGAGTGCCGAGGTCGCTTTTTCCACCGGTTGCCTGAGGCGCTCGTTCTGGTAGGTGAACGCCAGCTCAGCCCCGGCCTCTGCAAGGCGTTCGGAAATGGCCCATGCAATGCTGCGCTGGTTCGCGACGCCGAACACGACGCCGCGCTTTCCGGTGAGATCAATCGAAACAGCCATTAGCTTTGCTTTGCCTTTCAAGGGTTTTGTTCCGCGACACGTTTTATCGTGCACTCCCCGCAGATCACGCTACCCGCGAGGCACCAAATGTACCAGCCGGAAACAGGTTCGTTGTGTTTACCAGTTAGTGTGCGAGCCGTCGCCGCGGTGAGGATGTGGCGCTTCCCAGAACCTGAACGGCTCGGTAAGTTTGCTTTCGTCCACGTCGACACCCAGTCCCGGTTTATCGGGGACGGTGTATCCGTTGCCTTCGAAAAACACCTGTTTGGTGAAGATTTCGAGGTTGGGCTCTTCGGCTCTAGCCATGTTCACTTCGAGCCATGCAAAGTTCGGCACGGCGGCACCGAGGTGAACGGAAGCGGCGGTGCAGATCGGGCCAAGTGGGTTGTGGGGCATCAGGTCGATGTAGTGTGCTTCGGCCCAGCCTGCGACTTTCATCGATTCGGTGAATCCACCGACATTGCAGATGTCGACCCTTGCGAAATTCGTTATGCCCCGCTCGATGTAGGGCAGGAACTGCCACTTCGAAGCGAACTCTTCGCCGATGGCAAACGGCACGTCGGTGAGAGTCCGCAACACCTCGTATGCTTCCGGCGCTTCGTCGCGTATCGGTTCTTCAAGGAAGTCTAGCGTGTGCGATGGCATCATCTGGCAGAACGAGGCCGTTTCGGCGACGGATAGCCGGTGGTGATAGTCGACGCCCATGATCGCCTGGTTGCCAAGCTCTTCACGCGCCTTGATAAGCCACTCAGCCGAGTTTGCGATTGATTGGCGCGGCTCGAACAGTCCTCCACTTTGGATATCCATCCCATCCAGTGACAGGCGGAACGCGGTGATCCCGCGGTTCATAAATTCTTTCGCCTGTTCGATCATGTCGGGGCCGTACGGGCCTGAGGTTGTGGCAAACACTGGAATCTTGTGACGGTGTTTGCCGCCGAGCAGTTCGTAAACGGGAACACCCAGCTTTTTGCCGGCGATGTCGTGGAGGGCGATGTCGATCGCTGAGATCGCCGCGGTCAACGTACGCCCACCCTCGAAATACTGGCTTCGGTACATCTCTTGCCAGAGGGCCCCGCGTTTCATCGGGTCCTTGCCGATTAGAAATTCGCGGTAGTGCTCGATTATGCCTTTGACACCCAGTTCACGTCCGGAGAAACCGGATTCGCCCCAACCATATATTCCCTCGTCGGTCTCGATTTTGACGAGCATCTGATTTCGGCGGCCCACCCATACGGCGTACGGCTTGATATCTGAAATTTTCATTTTTTTGGTTCGCGCTGATTGTTGTTGAGATAGACGGATTCGGGGCGGGCTGTTACGAGTTGGTGATCGATCCGTCACTACGCTTGAGCGGGCGCATCTCTGAGAAACGAAATGGTTCGGTGAGCGAGTCTTCATCGACCTCGACACCGAGTCCGGGCTGATCGAGCACGGTCACCCGCCCGGGAATTATTTCGGGTTGTACCGGGAACACTTCTTTGGAATAGAAACCGTTGTCCTCGCCTGCTGATTCTCGTATTTCGAGCCACGAGAAGTTTGCTGCGGCCATAGCCATGTGAGATGTCGCGGCTACGCAGATTGGGCCGAGCGGATTATGGGGCATCAGATCGATGTAGTGGGCCTCAGCCCACCCGACAACTTTCATGGCCTCTGTCAACCCACCTACGTTACAAACGTCTATCCGGGCGTAGTTTGTGAGCCCCCTTTCGATGTAAGGGAGGAACTGCCATTTTGATGCGAACTCTTCGCCGATTGCGAACGGCATGGTGGTCATAGTTCTGAGGGTTTCGTAGGCCTCGGGTGTTTCGTCCCGGATCGGTTCTTCTAGGAAATCGAGGGTGTGATATGGCATCATCTGGCAAAACGAAGCGGCTTCGGCGACCGATAGTCTGTGGTGAAAGTCGTAGCCGATAACCGGTCTCGTACCGAGTACTTCCCGAGCTTTGATCAGGCCTTCGGCCGAAAGTGCGATAGCCTCACGCGGCTCGTAGTAGGTAGCTTCGTTACGGTAATGGTGGTGAAGCCGGAAGCAGTCGAACCCTTCAGCGATCATGCGTTGTGCGACATCGATCATCTCTTCGGGCGAATTTCCGCCCCCAGTTGCGAACGTCGGCACCCAGTCTCGGTGCTTTCCGCCGAGAAGCTCGTAGACCGGCACACCCAGTTTCTTGCCCGCGATGTCGTAGAGTGCGATATCGATGGCCGAAATCGCGGCCGTGAGAGTCCGGCCGCCTTCAAAATACTGGCTGCGATACATTTCCTGCCAGAGTGCGCCGCGCTGCATCGGATCACGTCCTATCAGAAATTCCCTGTAATGTTCTACGATGCCTTTGACGCCGATTTCTCTGCTGGATAGCCCGGATTCCCCCCACCCGTAGATGCCTTCGTCAGTTTCAACTTTGACCAGCATCTGGTTTCGGGTTCCAACCCACACCGGGAAGGGTTTGATGTCGGTTATTCGCATTGGTAAAGGACCTTTGTAGATGTTGGTGATGCTTGGAATGGAGATGACCGTGCAGACGGGGCTTGCTCGCGGAGCAAGCGTGTTCCTGACGGCGCGCAGTGTCAATACCGGATTCTCTGTAACCAGTTCGCGCACCGGTCAAATAGTTGGATCGGCGGAGACGGAATCGGGGTGGACGGTATTGCCGGCCGAGGTCGGGGAGACATCTTCAGGCAGGTTGGACCGGTGGGCGGTTGTGTTGATTAACGACGACCACCATTCTGCCGATTACGTGATCTGGGCGTTGCTGAAGACCATGCCGGATCTTTCGAGTACTGACGCCGCGCTGATCATGCTTGAGACACACAACACAGGTAAAGGTGTGGTGACGTTATGCGGCCGGGGACAGGCGGAGGAATATCGAGCGGCATTGCGATTGCTGCAACTCGGGTGCGAAATCGAACCCGGCTGGTAGTGGTCCGGCAGGCAATTCGTACGAGACCGGGCAGTCAGGCTCAGGTGCAAACTCACCGCACCCATACCTGATCCGATGGTATCGATTCGGTGCGACTCGTACTGATTGGCCCGCCAATGCGTGGGTTGCCCGCCAGATGGGCTCGCGTGACTGCTCACATCTGGGGTGAACCGTTTGGTGCGACCGCACGATTCCTTGGGGCTCAATGGCTGGAATGGGCTGGTGATACCTATAGATATGTGGCCTTTGCAACGACCTGCCAGACAAATGGCAGGCGACCAATCAGTCAGTTCGTGATTAGCCATAAAATATTTTTTAGACACGGGTTCCCTGGCCACACACAGGAACCTGGAACTGGTTGAGGAGACCATGCCTGATGTTCTGGACAGTTGACAGAAGTACATCCGAGCGCGGAATCACCGGGCTCGAAACGGCGATCATCCTAATTGCATTTGTGGTCGTCGCTTCGGTGTTCGCGTTCACCGTGCTGTCGATGGGTATTTTCGCGTCCGAGAGATCAAAAGAAACAGTGTTTGCGGGTCTTCAAGAGGCGAAAAGTACCCTCGAACCTCGTGGTGCTACCGTGGGATACAAGGCCGACCGAGGCGGAACCGACACTATTTACAAGGTTTCATTCATAGTCACGAACGCGGTTGACGGCGAGCCCGTCGATCTGACGCCCCCGTACACGGCCGATGGATCGGCCACAGACCCGGATATCTCAAGTGGGGCTGAATACAAGACAATTATTTCTTACAGCGACATAAATCAGGTCATGAGCGATGTCCCCGGAGTGTAGGTTGGCTCGGTAACAACAACGGGGACAATTTGCTGGAGATCGGCGAAAAGGCCGAGATCAGCGTCTGGCTGTTGATTCGTGACACGACGCAGGCAATTACATCCAGCACAGCGACGAGCTACTGGACTGCCGATGCGAACGGAGCATACGGCATACTTTCGACAGGAACTATTCTCGGCACCAACGACACGTTCTCTCTCACACTCAATCCCTCGGCGGGCGCGGTGGTGAACATTGAACGGACGTTGCCGTCGCGGCTTGATGCGATCATGGATTTGAAGTAACGACCGGCTGATTTTGACCCAGGTTCGGCATTGCTCCGCCTGGCCCCAGGCCCCCTCCGGTCGCTGGGTCTTGTAAAAAAACGGCCACTCTCCTGCCCCGAGAGTGGCCGTTTTTATTTTTCGAATATCAGTACGTGATCATTCGCTCTTGTATCCCGGGGACTTGGGAATCGCGATAGTCGGGATAGCATCGTCAGTTAAACACAACGGGTGCGGCCGACTGGCCGCACCCGTTGTTGATTTTGCTGTAGCGCGCGTTTGACTACGTTGCTGGCTTACCAGCGTTCTCGACGTCCGCCGCCACCGCCGCCACCGCCACCACCACCGCCACGGTATCCACCGCCGCCGTCACGAGGAGCCTGGTCTCGGGCCTCGTTGACAACGATTGGCCGACCGTCAAGCTCAGTGCCGTTCATTTCTGAAATAGCCTGTTGTGCAGGACCTTCATCATTGAAGGTTACAAAACCGAATCCGCGGGACCTTCCAGTCTCACGGTCGCTGATCACCTGTGCCTCTTCTATATCGCCGAACCGCTCGAAAGCCGCTCGGAGGCCGGCGGAATCCGTCGCCCAGGCCAGGCTACCAACAAATAACTTCTTACCCATAAATCAAGCCTCGTTTGTGGGAATCCCATCGAATGTTCACGGTTGAACATGTCCTAGCACCGTTCCGTACGGTTATCGTCCCACATTCCGTTTTTTTGCGTTCGGCCACAGTGCGCACCGCAAAACATCATCTCGCTGATGCAGTTTCGCGATGCACCGACTGAACGCATCATAAAGAATAAACTTACTTTCGGCGCTTTGGGGAGATTATTGATGATGAAGTTCGCGTTCGTGCATGATTTTAGATGGGATTGCCGG